>JAETOX010000143.1 GCA_021771575.1 Bacteroides sp.
GGAGACCCCTTTACCTAAATCCAAACGTAAGTTGATATTAAACTCCCAACCTGTATTTTCCAGTGAGGATACATTAGCCCGAATACTTTCGCGCCCATAAGAAATGGGAGTAATCATATCGCCTAACAAATCGCGGCTGGTGTTCCAATAATAATTGAATGTACCACCGATGCGGTTGTTCCAAAAAGCAAAATCCAAACCGATATTCCGATCCTCCTTACGTTCCCATTTAATATTGGGATTGGGATATTCCACTTTTTCCGCTATAAACAAACCGTCATATCTCTCTGCATTCAAGAATACCAATGACATCGGGTAAGAATTACGATCGATATTTCCCGTATATCCGTAAGAAAGACGTAAAGCTAAATCAGAAATAAAGTTTACATTCTCCAAGAAATTTTCCCGCATAGCATTCCAACGGAAACTGGCAGACCACAATGGGGTGAAACGATTAGCCGTACCGATAATATCCGCCCCGTCGAAACGGGCATTCACATTGAACACGTATTTATCCCGTAAAGTATAAGTGAATGCTCCAAAGAAAGAAGCCGAACGATCCTGCGATTCCCCCGTACTCGTCATTCCACGTAACACCTCTTTTACATCCTTGTACTGGATCTCCACTCCCGCAGGGAAAGAGGGAATACTCGTGAAACGGTAAATTTGGTTGAATTCCGGGAAACCATGAAAGCTGTTATAACTTTTACTTCCGGATAATTCAGTTCCCACCACCACGGAGAAAGAGTGACCTTCCAACTTATCGTTGTTATAGCTAAGCAATCCTCTCAAAGCAAAAGCGGTCGAACGGCCGGAGCCCTCTTGCAAATAACCATTATTATATTCTTTCGGGAATTCCTGGTCAAGATGCAATAAAGTTCTCGCAAAAGTAGCATTCGCGTAAGAAGCATAGGTCCCCGGTGCAGCCCATTTCTCCGTGTTATTTGTGCTATAGGTTAAAGTTCCACTCACATCCGCAGTCAAACCTTCTACAATCTTATAATTGAAACCCAATCGGGCAGATACATCAGAAGCGATACTTTTGTTTTGTGTTTCGTTCAATTCCCGCAAAATATTGAACGTATCAAATTTATACCAGTAATTCAGATTACTCCAGTTATCCCCCAAATAACTCAAATCCGCAGCGTAATTACCATTTGCATCATACGGTCTCTCGTATGGGTTAGCAAAAACAGCATACTTGAACGGATCAACGTTAGAGGCGTGGTCAACACTCTCACGGTACTTTCCTTCCACCTGGAAATGAAGTTCCAAATTTTCTATCGGTTTATGACGCACTTCTAATTTAGCTCCCAAGTTATCATAACGATTGCTTTTCAAGATACCTTCCTGGCTATTATAGTTCAACGATGCATAATAATTCGTTTTAGCGGTACCACCACGCAATGACAAGAAATGAGAATGCGAGAATCCCTTTTTAAAAATCACATCAAACCAATCGGTATTCGTAGAACGCAATCGCTCTATCTCGGCATTGTATTGATCCCAGGTAATATGCCCTTGCATGTAATTGTTGTATGCTTTACCAGCTAATCCGGCTTGATCTCCACGATTAAAATCCCGCATCAATTCCAACTCGAAATCCACCTTCTCCCGACCATTCATAAAGTCCAAATCAATACTCGGGGCTGATACAATACCGTAACTACCATTATAGCTAATAGTTGCATCTCCCTCGAAACCGCGTTTCGTCTTGATCACAATCACCCCATTAGCAGCCCGCGCACCATAAATAGCCGATGCAGCCGCATCCTTCAGGATGGTGATCGACTCAATATCTGCCGGCGCAAGATTACCGATACCGTGATCAAGAGCAGATTCCTGGATATTTCCCGCATTAAGCACATTGATAGAGGCCACACCACCTTGCAAAGGCAGCCCGTCAACTACCCACAACGGTTCTTTGTTACCTGTGATGGAGTTATCACCACGGATACGAACATTAGCCCGTGTTCCCGGCGCTCCGCTGGACTTGAAAGAATACAAACCGGCAACCTTACCTTCCAGCACCTGATCAATACTTTTGAAGGCGCTATTTTCAAGTTCCTTGGCAGTAATCACCGTCACCGAACCAGTCACCCTATCCTTACGGATATCCTGGTAACCGGTCACAACCACCTCATCCATTTCGTTCATATCTTCTTCCATATAAACCCGGATCGTGTCTTTCAACATCCAGTCGGTTAAAGTCAACGTTTTTTTCTTATAGCCCACAAATGAAAACTCTAAAGCAGTTTTCGTTGTCAACTCTAAGGTAAACCATCCGTTTACGTCGGTAGAAGTCCCAAGAGGCACACCGGCAACTTTCACCGTTACTCCCGGCAAAGCCTTTTTATCCTGGTCGTATACGAAACCTTTCACACGCAAGGATTTTTTCTCCGATCCCCTGGTAAGTGCAGGTTTTATAACCACCATTTCATCGACATATTCCCAGGTAAACCGTCCCTCAGACATCTGTTGCAATACGTCGTCGATCTTTACCTTCTTCACATCGAGCGAGATTGCCCGATTCACATCTACCTCATCAAAACTGTAAAAGAAATCAAGCTGTGTCTGTCGTTTCAATTCGGAAATCACCTGGGTAAAAGGCATTCTCTCCACTTTCAGTGTTACCATTTGATCCTGTGCCTTCACAGCTGCCGATAACGAAAAGACAAAACCACACATGAATAAAAATGTTAGTTTCATAACCATCAAAATTTTTGCACGTGTTTTTTTCAACGGGAACCACGTGCCCGTTCGATTTTTTTTCATAGTTTTGTAATTAAGTATTAAACATTTCATCCCCAAGGATCGCAAATTTCCCGGGATGTTTTCTCTACCCTGAGAACTGTTCGCAGCAGTTCTCAGCTTTTATTTATCCTACAGTTATTTTAATTCCGACACCATAACCGTCCTACCATTCACGTTGAATTTCACCCGGGTGGTCTTCTCGATAATTGAGAATATCTCATTAGCCGTGTATTCTTTCCTGATCACCCCCGCAAAAACAATTTTTTTCACACGTTCAGAAGTAAAGAAGAAATCGACATCATACCACCTCTGTAACTGTCTTGTAATTTGTTCCAACGTAGCACCTTCCTCAAAATAGAACTTCCCATTTATCCAAGCCGTAACAGCCGACGCATCAACTTCTCTTGTCAAAAGTTTACCTCCTTCCCATACGACTTGCTGTCCGGGTGATATAATAGCCGACATACTGTCTTTCTTATCACTTACCTGCACTTTTCCAGATACTAATGTTGTACGAATCGCCTCCTCCGAAGTGTAAGCATTGACATTAAACCGGGTACCTAACACCTTCACATTGATTTCACCAGCATTAACAATAAAAGGTCGCTCCTTATCCGGTGACACCTCAAAAAAAGCTTCCCCCTGAAGATATACTTTCCGTTCTCCCTCCGAAAAAAAGGTAGGGAAACGGATTTCCGATTCGGAATTTAAATAGACTTTGGACCCATCTGCCAGGATCAACTGATATTCTCCTTTACGTGGGACCACAATCGTATTGTATTCAACTTCCTTTGGTTGCCCCTCCTTCCCTTCATATGTTATACACCGCGAAGAATCCAGACATACACGTACACCTCCCTGGGTTGTCAAAGTATCAACTTGTATGGATGCCAAATTTATACGCTCCCCCTTTGCCATAATCAATACTGCCTGAGGGCCGCCTGCTTCTATAAGGGCAACTCGTGTATCCGGCATTTCTTTGTTTTCTCTCCACGAAAACCATAGTGAACCACCGACCAATAACGGCACCGCCACCGCAGCAACCCAACGCCATGTTGTCACCACACGACGCCGATTGTTACCTTCACCCCGGTGTTTCTCGACAACGCGCCACATTTTATCCCGATCGAATGCGACATCACTCTGATTCATTCCCCCCACTTCCCGCAACGCTTTCCTTACCCTTACAAAATCTTTCTCTTTCCAGATTTTCCGCCACACAACGTTCCCCGGTTTTTCCCTTCCTTCCAACACAGCTTTTAAGTATTCTTTTTCGTCTTCCGTACTCATAGTTTTTCTGTATTCTTCCTATTAAGCAAGAAGGGGAGCAAAAAGGGTGAAAAGAAAATAATTTTTTTTGAAAAAAAATTGAAGAAAATGCCATTCTACCTGAATAGCAGGAAAAGAAACATCATAAATTTCTTCTCTTGGCCACCGAATTCATCTTTAATCTTCTTGTAAGCCGTTTTCACTTGTGTCTTCACCGTGTTTACAGAAATATCCAATTGCTGAGCTATTTCTTTATAACTCATACTTTCCACACATCCCAAGATAAAAATTTCCTTGCATTTCGGAGGAAGAGTTTCCATAATGGATTGTAAACGATCATAGAATTCATCGAAACCATTGTCCTCATCCGCTTCTTCTTGCCCGGTCAGTATCATTTCCTGATAATAACGCTCCTTTACTTTTTTGTGAAGTTTGTAATTGATACACGAATTTTTCACACTTCGGCAAAGATAAGCATAGACAGAACCTGTATAAACAATCTTATCCCGATTTGTCCATAAATAAATAAAAACTTCCTGCACAATATCCTCTGCCTCTTCCCTGCTTTTTACGAATCCCAATGCATAATGATATAAGTGCTCCGCATAATGGTCGAAAAAGGAGTTAAAAGCACTCCAATTCCCCTCCTGCATTTTCCGAAATAATATGTCCTCTCTTAACATTACCCAAAACCACGAATCGACGAAACAAATATCAGAAAATTCCTTCTAACAAACAACTTAAAATCTAAAATCAATGAATAGGACCGTTAAAATCCCAAGCAATAAAAAAAAGCTGGAAAATTATTCCAACTTTTCTCTTTAATTAATTGTTTCTGCGGAAAGACGGGGATTACTCGGAACGAAGTTCCTTGACAAGTCCTTTGCGACTTCACCGGCATAGTTGCCGACGCCCTCAACGACCGCTCATTCCGCCAATCACTAATTATATAACCATAGAAAAATTATATCATCACAATATATTGTACCTCGTCGTGAATCTATTGTATCATTATCCCAACCCGTACCCAATACTTTTTTTATTTCCTCCAATGGCGTAATAGTATTTAATTCAATAAGCATCACTCCATAACCATTAACTTCATAATATGGCTTTAGAGGTTTAACTATTGAATAATCTGTCGCATTTATAATAGTGCAAAATTCTTCAAGAAATACGCTCATGCGTTCTGCGATGTTCCCTGATATAGTATTGGTTATAATACGCAGATAGTAACTCATTTCTTTCCCCCTTTCTTCCATAGGCAGAAAAATAGGATTAAGGCCAACAAATAATTTACCCACATAGATATTGAAAAAGCGTCAAATCTCAACTTGACACTCTCCATTAAGAAATTTGTGCTGTTTGGCTCGATAATATACTTCAAATCAACATAGGCAGTTATCCATATCAATATTTCATAAATCGCCATGCCGCTAAATACAGCACAACCTAATATCTTCTGCCACTTTTTCATTTCAGTAGTTTTCTATCGTTGTCGCCGCTTTCCAGCACGCTCATCTGGTGGATAGCGATTTGGTTCAGCTTCACAAGCCGCTCGCTCTGCGTCATGCCTTGCTCGATGAAAACCGCATTGAGGTTTTCCATATTCGACAAGCATATAAGCTCGTTGATTGTAGCGTAATCGCGTATGTTGCCTTTCAGGTCGGGGTGAGCCTCGCGCCATTGCTTTGCCGTTACACCGAACATCGCCACGTTTAGCACATCGGCTTCGTTGGCGTAAATTATACTCGCTTGTGCCGGAGTAACCTCTGCCGGGATAAGGTTCTGCTTTATCGCGTCGGTGTGTATGCGATAGTTGATTTTCGACAGCTCGCGCTTTGCCGACCAACCTAACAACCGCTGTTCATCCGTCTTTAACCGCTGAAATTCCTCTATAAGATAAAGTTTGAACGGCACACTTATAGCCGACCCAAATTCAAAGGCTATATCCTTGTGGGCGTATGTGCCTCCATAACGGCCTTTCTTCACGATTATGCCGACTGCATTTGTGCGCTCTATCCATTCCGATGCGCTCAACACAAACGACGGCAAACCTGCGCTCATTCTAAAGTGGTCAAATTCGACCACTTTAAAATTAGGGTTATGTATAACCTCCCAAGTGCCGAGAAATTCAATAGTGTATCGGTTCCGTAACCAGTTTTTGATTATATCGGCAGAGCGGTTATCCCCCTCTTTGGCTGTCGCCATATCTGTGAGGGAGATATAATCCTGTTCCTCTACCGAGAGAACCGTGATTGGTGTATTTTGAACGATGATTTTAGACATTGTTTCAGATATGGCGTATATGCCAATATGCAAAGTTACACATTTTCGCTGACATACAGCATATTCCCTTGAAATTTCGTGCCTCTTTGCTTTCAATTCTAAATAATAAAAATATTTATCAACTGTTAAGATTTAGTTAAATCTTTCATTCAAAATACACGACTTTTCTAATCCTTTCACTCTCTCAAAGCAACTTTTTCACATTCTCTTTTCCATAACGGAAAGTTGTACCGTTATTTTATTATATGGTTAATTTTCAGAGATAAAAGACCTCTCATATGAATTCCACATGAACATGTTACGAACCCCGGCCGACCCGTCGTTCGAATCCAAGCAATAAAAAAAGCTGGAAAATTATTCCAACTTTTCTCTTTAATTAATTGTTTCTGCGGAAAGACGGGGATTCGAACCCCGGAATCCCTTTAGAGGATTACACGCTTTCCAGGCGTGCCAGTTCAGCCACTCCTGCATCTTTCCTTGGCGGCACAAAGATAGAATAAAAAGTAAAAAGTAAAAAGTAAAAGAGAAAAATTAATTACCTTTTTTCCAGCCAAAACGGTCCGGACCCCTTCATTCGTTTAAACTATTTCATCCACTTCATCTGTCTAAACCGCTTCATCCATCTAAAACGGATACCCAATAGCCAAGTTCAATACCAACCCTTTCCAAAACCTCTCGTTAATATTGTAATAGCCGGATTTTCCTGTCTGATAAGGAGCATGCAAAGGTATCCCCAGATCGGCCCGGATGACAATATAAGAAAAGTCATACCGCAACCCCAAACCGGTACCTAAAGCAATTTCTTTCCACAGGCCTTTCAATTTGAATTCCCCTCCCGGTCGTTCTTCTTCTTTTTTCAACAAC
>JAETOX010000007.1 GCA_021771575.1 Bacteroides sp.
GAAGAACCTGACTTTCGATGTCAGTTTGAATACCGTTTTCACGAAAAAAGAAAATAACGGTACAAGCGTCTCAGAACTGAAAAAAATGATCAGTCCCTGGACACGTTTAGTAGACGACAACGGGGAATATACCCATGTGCCAACTTCTTTGACGGTATATGAACCCATATTGCTTTCCGAATATGCCGGAAAAACGCCGGCAAGTTGGTTTTATAATCCGGTAGCCGACCGTCCATACAACGACAATACGGCCAATACGATGAATTATCGTTTGCAGGGAGGATTCACCTATACGACTACGTGGGGCCTCAACCTTAGCGCCAAAGGTCAATACGAATGGCAACGGTATAAGAATCATATCTTCCACGATACCAAATCTTTCTACGTGCGCAATTTCTATAACACCTATTCTTCTCTAAATAGCGAGACAGGCAAGTATATCTCTTATTTCCCTGCCGGAGGGATTTTCTCCGACGCCGGTAATATTTACGAGGGTTATAATCTGCGTGGCCAGGCTGATTATACGCTCGCAACCGACAAACATACCCTGACGGTGTTGGCCGGTACAGAAATTCTTTCGGCCTCAACCGAAACGACTCCCGAAATCACCCGCTACGGTTTCAACAAATATACCAACTCAGTAGTTTCTACTCCCGATTATGTCACTTATAACAAGAATATTTTCGGCGTAAATACCCGTATACCATACGAGCCATTGGGCAGTTTGCAAAATTTGGAAGACCGCTTTTTCTCGGTATATGCGAATGCTTCCTATACTTATGACGATCGTTACTCACTGACCGCCAGTTTCCGTACAGATGCCTCCAATTTCCAGTCCAAGACACAGCGGGACAAGTTTTCACCGTTCTGGTCGGTAGGAGCCAGCTGGTTGGTTTCCCGGGAGAAATTCATGTCGAAGACCTCGTGGGTAGACCAACTGAAAATCCGGGCATCTTACGGTATTGCCGGAGTGGCTGCCGGAAAAAAGGGGACGTCGAGCGTAACCACGCTAGCGGTGTATCCGGGAAGTATCACCTATACCGCCAACGAAGCTTATAATACGATTGCGGCAAGAGGGAATGCTACATTGACCTGGGAGAAATCGCGAACTTACAACATCGGTGTGGATGCTGCCCTGTTCGGGAATAAACTTTCCGGAAGCATCGAATTTTATAACAAGTATTCCTACGACGTACTCTCGAGAGCTACCGTACCGGTCATTTCGCAAGGAGTAAGTTCCGCCACATTCAATAACGCGGAAGTGCTCAACCGGGGGATAGAGTTATCGGTCAGTTCAAATCTGCGTATTGCAGGGGATCTGAAATGGCAGGGAACTTTGAATTATGCTTACAATCACAATGAGGTGAAAAAATATCACTTGCTTACTGCCTATTCAGCAATGAATCCTGGATATATCGAAGGTTATCCCATCGATATCGAGCTGGGATACAAAGCGGCCGGGTATACACCCGAAGGTTTAATCATCCTTCAGGGGAAAGACGGTACGCAGGAAATTGTTGTCGATCGGGCAACGACGCACAATATGGATCAAATCTCCAGATTGCAGGGAGAGACATTGGCCGACAATAATTGGATTTATTATTTAGGGACGACCACTCCGAAGAGTAATCTGAGTTTTTCTAACCAATTTACCTGGAAAGGATTGACCCTTTCGTTTATGATCACCGGCCGGTTCGGTTACATCGTGAACCGTGGCGATGCTGTCGGGCACGGATTGTCCGATGCTTCTTTCCCAAAACAGTTGGATAAATCGTTCGGGGTGTATGATCAGGGATACGAAAACCAGACTTCTTATACCGCTTTCCCTTTACCCAACGACGCTAATTACCCGACCTATCGGTCTATTAGTATGTACATGCGCAATATCAACTCAGCCTTTGCCAACAACTATATCAAAGGGGATCATATCCGCCTGAATGAAATCTATTTAGGGTTCGATCTGCCCGAACGGTGGTTGGCCCGCCAAAGTGTATTCCGTCGGGTAAATGTATACGCCCAAGCCGGTAATCTCGGATTGATCTGGAGCGCCAACAAAGAGATGGACCCCGATTATACGGTGGGTAACCTTAAACCGCTGCCAACATTTACTTTCGGCTTGAAATTGAATTTCAAAAATTGGTAAAATAACGAATAAAGCATTTAGCTATGAAAAATAATATATCCTTAATTACCTATTTGCTCGTAGCAGTAAGCCTATTCTGCTCGTGCAACAATTTTCTGGATGAGACACCCAATAAATCGGGTAGTGCTTACATCTATCACATGGATCAGCTTTACGGCCTGATGGGCAGCCCCGACCTGTACATGATGAGTTATGCAGAACCGGATTATTTAGACTATGGGATGGTGGAACCTTATATGTATCAACAAATGTTGTTGGGCGACGCCGTAGAATTCGATCCTCAATTCTGGTATACCGGGATGCAGGGGATATTTAATGGTGCTTATAATGTATATCGCTGGGATGAAGAAGAGCTCACAGATCCATTCGGTATGAATAATTTGTGGACCCCTGCCTATAACCGGATTTATACTTGCAATACCGTATTGGAAAATTTGGATAATGTGATACAGACCACGGAAAATATCCGTTATCAGGTAGAAGGCGAAGCCCGTTTCGGAAGAGCCTATTATCACTTTATGCTTTTGACTCAATTCTGTTTATGGAAGGAAGAGGCTCCCGGTATCGGATACCGGGAAGATACCGATGCCAGCAGCATTCCTGCCCGTCAGACGGTAGGGTATACACTCAGCCGGATTTACGAAGATTTACAATTAGCCGAAAGTGCTTTAGCAAAAGCAGGCCGTACAGCTTTTGATTCAGAGCATAATCACCGGCCGACTGTTCCGACGGTACAGGCTTTCCGGGCCCGCGTCGACCTTTACCGGGGCAATTATCCATCGGCTTTGTCCAATGCCTCGGCAGCTTTGGAGGCCCATCATACTTTGGTCGATTTCAAAAACGATCCGTTGTATGAATTGTTTCTCTCCACGGAATATCATTTTCTGGATCCGACCGACAGCCATATCGAACGGACAGTGACAGCCCGGACCATGACAGAAATGAATAACCGGGGCTGTGAATCGATCCCGGAATATGAAGAATTATACCTACCGCATCTGACTTCGCTGGATTATGGTGGCAATGCACCTCTTTCCGAGTCGTTTTACAGACTTTTCGACCGGGAGAACGATGCCCGCTGGATTTATTTCTACAATACCTACAGCCTGCTGGGCTATGCATCGGGGGTTTTACAAACCCTCGACATAGAGGGGGAAACAGTTGATAACTGTATCAAATGGGCCGACCAGCAATGGCTAAAACCCTGCTGGTACCAGACTTATTTTCGTTTTGGCCGATACAGTCCGATTGGTGTTATCGGTATGACTACAGCAGAGATGTACCTCATCAAAGCCGAATGTATGGCACGTAGCGGTCAAAACGGAGAGGCTGCAGAACTGCTGAAAACGTTCCGCCGGACACGTTTTATGAACGAAACAGCAGCCAACAACATCACTGGCAGCGTGCAAGATGTTTTGGACGAGCGTACACGCGAAATGGGGGCTGTATGGCGTTTCTTCGATATGAAACGTCTGAACGGTGCAGAAAATGCCGGGCTTTATATCCGGCGTCGGATACTCTCCGATATCACCGATCCGGATTCTGTAACCGAATTGGTCATCGCTCCCGATGATCCCCGTTGGGCTATGCCTTTCAATCCGGAGGAAGCAGATAATATGAGTTGGAACCAAAATGAAGGTTGGAATTAAACATGATAAAGACTATGAAAATTGTAAATTGGATTTTAATCACGGGACTTGGAGTTGCACTCTCCCTTTCGGCCTGCAACCGACAACCTTTATATACCATTGAAGGTACTATCGAGGAATCCGGATACGAAGGGAAAAAAGTTGTACTGATCCAAAGCGAACTGTCCAAGAATGGCCCCTTTCGGTCAGACACTGCAATTGTAATCAATGGGCGATACAGTTTTAAAGGAAAAATAGAGCAGCCTGAATGCTATGATATCTGGATAGCTCCCTACAGCAGAAATACCATCTACATTCATTTTGTACTCGATAATGCAGATATCAAAATCCATACGGATGCAGAAGGAGAAAGTTCAGTTTCCGGCACTGCCGATAACGAACGGTACCAAGAATTCAAAGAGACAAAAAAAACGCTAAGCCAGAAATTGCGGACAACCTATAGCACGCTACGCACTGCCAAAGCCGCAGAACCACTGACTAAAGAACAGGAAAGTAAGCTAAAGGAAGAAGAAAACAATTGCCGGCAGGAAATTGAGAAATTTACTTTTGAATTTGTAAAGAAGAATATCAATAATCCTATAAGCTTGATTGAATTATACAATTGCATAACGGTCATGTCGGAAGAAAAACAGCAGGAATTGTTCTCCGGAGCAAATGAAAGGACTTTAAAGCTTCCTGTTGTAGAAAAGGTTCAAGGGAAGATCCGGGCATTGCGACAAACGGCTGTCGGACAGCCTTTTACCGATTTCCAAATGACTGATCCAGATGGACAGGAAATCGCGCTTTCGGATTATGCCGGTAAAGGGAAATATGTATTGGTCGACTTTTGGGCTTCCTGGTGTAAGGGTTGCGTTGCAGAAATTCCCAGCATAAAAGCGGAGTATGCCAAGTATAAAGACCGGGGGTTACAAGTGGTAGGCGTATCGCTTGACGCTAACCGCGAAGCTTGGCTGAAAGCCCTCAATAAATTGGATACCCCCTGGCCTCAGATGTTCGATGCCCGGGGCTGGGAATGTGATGCGGCACAAGCATATGGCTTCTCGAGTATTCCACAGCTGGTGCTTTTGGATCCGGATGGCAAGATTATTGCCCGTAATATCCACGGCGAGGAATTACAACGAAAGTTAGCAGAAGTACTGAAATAACCTATTGCTCTTTCAGTACAGAATCCGCAAAGCGATGTGCATACCATGCATGGCTTTGCGGATTAAATGTGCCAATAACACAGTAATTTCATTGGATCATCCCCAGCAGGAAAGAAAGAGGGCCGAGAATCTTTTTCAATTTTTGAATACCGTGTGATTTGAGTAATTTGACAGTAGCAACCGTAATTCCCATTTTACGGGCGATTTCTTCTTGCGGCAAACCATCGCAGGAATAGCTGATTACGGCGGCTGTACGCGGCGAAAGTTGTTTGACGGCCTCCGAAAGCAGACGATATCTTTCTTCTTCTATCACCCATAGGGCTGCCTTTTGTTCGAACAGATAATTATCGACATGAGCAAGATGATTTTTCTGTGTCCGTATGTGATTCAGGGCCAGATTACGAACGGCAAGATACAGGAAATTACGTAGTGACGGACCAGGCGTCAGTTTGCATCTTTTTTCCCAAAGGTTGATAAATACTTCCTGTACAATATCTTCAGCAACAAGGGTATTTCCGACAATCCTGAATGCAAAAGCACAGAGTGTAGCAGCATAACGCTGCATTATAATTCCGAAAGCTTCGGCATCATGCTGCGTAATACGTTCGAAAAGTGTACTGTCGTCTATGTAAACGTGCTGGACCATAAAGCAAAATTAGGCATAAATTTGTAATGAACAAATTTACCGTATTTTATTAAAGCGAGTAGTAACATGGCGACATGACGTCATGTTCCTCTTCCGGAGTAGCTCATCAAAACAATTCGATCGCAGCTTTACTCAAGGAATAGGTGTTTTCAAGAAAGTGAACATGGCTTAGATAGGCTTCGTCTGTGAATTGTTTGGCCTCCGCCGGACAATGTCTGATACAGGCGTTACATTTTATGCAAATGCCGGAAACAACAGCCGGATTTCCGGCATCGATGGCTCCCATGGGACAAACCGTTAAACATTGTCCACAAGCAGTGCAAACCTGGGTCGTTACAGGTTTTGCTTTCAGAAAATTAACCGGTTCTCCTCCGACTCCCAAAGGACGGTAATACCCACCATAATCAGGAGCAGTTTGCCCGGGAATTTCGATCAGAGCAAAGTTCTTTCCATCAGCACAGGCGATTCGCCGGACAATCTTTTCGGCAAATTGTTCAGCCACGTGCAGATCTGTCTGGTTCGGTCGTCCTGTAGCCAGTTTATCGGAAAAAGAATGCCGGCCGACGAAAGCAGCTGCGGCAATCGAGTGAAAACCGGCATTTTCCAATATATCCCGGAGCTCTGTTAAGGCATTCCCGTAGGAACGATTCCCATACATGACAACGGGTACAGCCAACGCCCCATCACTCTTCCAGCTTTTCAGGTAAGGAAGCAATAAATTTGGCAAGCGCCCGGCATAGACAGGCAACCCGACAATCGCCAACTCACCTCCGGCAATTTGCGGAGCTTCCTGTCTGTCCAATGGTAAAGTAAAATCCCGGATATCCAGGGGAAGTCCCTGCCCTATATTGGCTATCGTACCTGCAATACGAGTAACGAGGGTCCGGGTAGTCTGCGTCGGACTGAAATATAAGGCATGTATTCTTCGAATCTGCATGTAAAGCGTTCTCTTTTGTTTATAAAACTATAATTCGATAACCGACAATAACGGATAATGATCGGACACAAAGAGTTCCCCGCGAGTATCCGTAAGAATAGCCGATTGGAGCACCCGCCCGGTATGTTTTACAAAAATATAATCGAGAATTGTCCTCCGTTCCGGAGCCAATTTTCCATAATCGTGAAAGGAAAATTCCGGACCATAACGAAAAGCAGCCACCGAACGGCTATCGATAAGATAATCGGAAGTAGTGGTATCGGTTAAAGCCAGGATCACCCCGGAAGCCGGCGAAGAATTAAAATCGCCCGAGACGATCACCGGAGCATCTCCCGCTATTTCCCGGATTTTACTTTTCAATAGTTTACAACTTTCCCGACGGGCAACCTGACCAACATGGTCGAAATGGGTATTGAAAAAATAAAATATTTTCTTCGATTTTTTATCCTGCAACTTTACCCAGGTAACCACTCTCTCACAAGCAGCATCCCAGCTTTTTTTTCCGATAGCTTCCGGATTTTCCGACAGCCAGAATGTCTGCTGCCCCAACAAACAAAAACGATCTTTCCGAAAAAATACCGCACTGTATTCCCCCTTTTCCTTGCCATCCTCACGTCCCACACCCACTGCTTCGTATTCCGGCAAACGCTGACATATATCCTGGAGTTGGTGGTGTAGAACCTCCTGGGCTCCGATCAAATCCGGATGATGAAAACGAATCATATCACAAGCATAGTCTTTCCGGTTGCTCCACCGATTCAAACCGTCTTTGTCCGTATCCATCCGGATATTAAAAGACATCACCCGGATCGTTTGTTTTTTGTCTTTTCCTGTAGCGGCTATCGAGATTATCGATAAACACAACCATATACATAACGATATGCTCTTCATATTTTTATAACTTTTCATTTATTTGACGCAAAATTACAATTTTTGAAATTTCCATTCCAGCATTTGTCCCTCATAATCTTCAAAAAACAGCAAGCGGTAAGAATGATAACCTTTTTCCAGAGCGATTCGTCCGAAAGCGGCAACCGCCCCATGAGAGCCATCGTTATCTACCACCTTCCGTTCGCCGATATAGAGGACACTTCCATCATCCGATTTCGTTTGAAATTCGTACACCCCGTTAGCGGGTACATAAATCCATCCGTCCCAAATATAACCGTAATGATCTTCACGCGGAACCCGGCTGATATCGGGAGCTTGCATGTAACCGGAATCCGAGGGCTGAATTTTCTCCATGTCCGCTACACAGGTAAATTTTCCCTCATAATACCGATATTTTACCCCTTCTTTCCTATTCCCTGTCGTATCGGCAGGAAGATATTCCGCTTTTACAGCCTGTAATGCCAACACTTCACTCGGGGCATAGCCTGTCTTAAACCCTTTCGCTTTCAAGGTACAGGAACGGTCGATACGGAGTGGAGTTGTATAAAGCGGAGCTTTGCCGTCGGGTTCGCTCCCATCCAGCGTATACCGGATTTCCGTCCCTTCGGTGGCACACCCAAGCCGAAAAGTAATTTCATTCTCAAATAAATACAAATCCTCCGAACAATAGGGCACGGACACCTGCGGTCCACAACTCATTGAATAAGGCAATGTTGTGCCAACCGCCCATTTATGATCGGGCACGTCCGATAATTCGAATGTCAGTTTCCCTCCTTCCATCAACTCGTCATATGTCAGGAATACTCGATCGATTTCCCGCTCATTCAGGGAGACCTTTCGAATATATTGGTTTCGATCCGGTCGGTTGGCGGTTACCACCAACTTTTTCCCATTGGCCAACTTCAGTGTAGCTTTGGGAAACAGGGGAGAAGTCAGTATAAATTCGTTCGATCCGGGACATACCGGATAAAACCCAAGACTGCTCAGGATATACCAGGCGGACATCTGCCCGCAATCTTCATTGCCGCAAATGCCTTCCGGATCATTCCGGTACATTTCATTCCGAATCCGGCCGATCATGGCCTGGGTTTTCCAGGGTTCACCGGCATAGCTATAGAGATAAGCGATATGATGACTAGGTTCGTTTCCCTGGGCATACTGCCCGATCAGCCCCGTCACATCCGACAATGTTCCCTCCATTTCCGAAGTCGTAGCAAACAGACTGTCGAGGTCTTGCAGAAAATTTTCGCGTCCACCGTATAATTGGATCATACCGTCGACATCATGAGGAACGAAAAAGCGATATTGCCAGGCAGTAGCTTCAGTGTACGACCGTCCGATTTCATACGGATGGAAAGGAGTTTCCCAATTCCCGTCAGAACGCTTCCCCCGGAAAAAACGGCCCGAACCATCAAAAACGTTTATATAATTCCGGGCACGCCGGGCAAAACGTCCGGCGATCTCCTCTTCTCCCAAAGCCTCCGCCATACGAGCAATACACCAATCGTCATAGGCAAATTCCAAAAGACAAGAGACGGATTCTTTCCGACTGTCGGCCGGAATATAGCCATCCCGGATGTAATACCGGGCACCTTTTTTATTTTTCTCCGCCGATCTGACCATTGCCTCCAAAGCCTTGTGGCCGTCAAAATTGCGGATACCTTTCATCCAGGCATCGGCTATCACCGCCACCGAGTGATAACCGATCATTGTCCCCGTCTCGCCTGCCGACAAGGGCCAGACAGGCAATTCTCCGCTAGCGTCATACATATCCAGCATCGAGTGGATCATCTCGCCGACAAAGGCCGTATCCAATAAAGTTGTCAACGGATGCCAGGCACGGAAGGTATCCCAGAAGGAAAAAGTAGAATACCGTTTTTCCCCATGTACCGTCTGTCCCACAGACAAGTCATGCCGGCGGTATTCCCCATTGACATCGCTGGCGAGATTCGGAACGATTTTACTATGATATAAAGCAGTATAAAAAATCCGGCGTTCTTCGGGCTTTCCTCCTTCCACAACAATGTCCGACAAGGCCTGTTTCCAAACAGCAGCCGCCTTTCTCCTGACCTGTCTGAAATTCAAGCCAGCCACATCGTGTTCCAGGTTTTGCCGCGCATTTTCAATACTTACCGACGATAAGCCTACTTTCACTTCGATGGTTTCGCCCGCTTCTACCGAAAATTCCGGGATAGCCTGTAATTTTTCCCCGCTTATCCGATCGCCGCTCCGGCAAATCCTTTCTTCATCAACCAAACATAAAGTATCGAAAGGGTGGGAAAAGCGGGCGACGAAATAAACGAACTGATTATCCACCCATCCCTGGGTGCAACGCATCCCGCTGATTTCATTTTCAGCCGTTTTCTCCAGGGTGGCTTCTTTAATTTGTTCATTATCCAGCAAATGGGCGAGATCAATAATCAGCGAAACCGTACCGGCCTTTTCCATCCGGTAGCGGTGAACTCCGGTATAAGGGGTCGCCGTCAGTTCCACCTGTATGTTTTCGGTCGGCAATACCACTTTGTAATACCCCGGTGCTGCCCATTCCTGACGATGCGAAAACGGTAACGGCCACCTTTCCTCCTCCACCCGATCTGGATTTATCCGGCGCATCGTCGGATAAAAAAGGATATCCCCCAGGTCGATACATCCCGTTCCACTCAAATGGGTATGTGAGAATCCCAGTATTGCGGAATCACTATAATGATATCCGGCACAGGCATCCCAATTTCCCCGGCGGGTATCCGGGCTCAATTGCACACTTCCGAACGGCACAGTTGCACCCGGATAAGTATGCCCATGAAACCCCGTCCCGATAAAGGGATCGACTTCCCCAAGCAACCGTTTTTTTTGCACGGCACAGCCCCCGATACATATCCCCAACAGGAGGTATAAGATCGTTTTATTCATTTTTTTCTGCTTTATTTTTATTATTCTTTAGCTACCCACTCCCCTGTTTCACTCCGACTTTTCGAACCGGATCTTGTTATATGCGGTCCTCGAAAAACAAAAATAATAAAATATAGTAGTAAGCTTATATTTTTGACTATTCTTCAATAGTTTCTTTTCCTGATGTACTTTTTCGAGCAGTTGTTTCATTTTTTCATATTGGTCCTCCGGGATTTCTCCCTCACCGTTCCAACTGAAATAGCTTCGATAATTATCGCTGATAACGGGTGTCAATGAAGCGGGAATGTCTTTCCCTTTGCCCGGAACAGCATCAGCCCCCAAAGACAGTAAGCAGAAAACTAAACAGAATAAAATATCTTTCATCGGAAAAATTAATTTAGTTGCCGCAGGCATACCGTCTCATCAGCAGAAAGTACAAAACTTCCTTCTTTTGTTTGTTTCGCCTTCAACACAGGATTAAGCAAGGAAGTCAACCGACAATGTACGATAGTAACCAGAATTTTATTCTTATCCTGTCCTTTATAACGAATTCCCTCATCCAGAATCACTTTCTCCTGCCATATTTTTAGCTCTTGTTTATCCATTCTTAGAATCTGTTGATAGAAAGCATAGATTTCATTTTTCTTCTGAGTATTTTCCAATTCTTTTTCATTCTGCTTTATCCCTTCTTCCAAAGTTTTTATTCTCTCTTTTTTCTCTTTCAGTTCCTGTTCATATTTTGCGCGCAAAATATCGATACTGTCCTGAACGGTCTGTTTCTCTATCCGCACCTCTGTAAACTCTATTTCCAATCCCGGTACGCCTGTCTGTTCACGCATATATTCCAGGATTGCTTTTTCACTTTTGGTTGCTGTTTTACAACCTATGAACAAAACAGCTATGAATAAAAAATAAATAGTTCTTTTCATATAATATCATTTCCTTTTTAGTAACCATCTGAACCCTTTCTCCATAGTTATCTTTTTTGGTGTTTTTCAAACAGGAGGGTTTCCTATTACTATAATTTCAATAATTCTTTTATTTTCAAAAAAATGTCTGTATTCTCATATATTCCGGTAAATTTTTCCGCACCTGGCCCGAAAGCATAGACCGGCACCATTACTCCGCTATGATCACCTGTCGAATACTTTCCGACTATTTCTCCGTTTTCCAGCGAACCGCCCACCAAGGTCAATCCTCCTGTTTCATGATCTGCCGTAACGATGACCAGCGTCTGGCCATCTCTAGCCGCCCATTCGAATACTTTCCCCACTGTCCGGTCAAAATCCAGTATTTCTTCCATTAAAGGTTTCAATTGGTTGGAATGCCCGTAATCATCGATTTGCGAACTTTCGATCATCAGAAAAAATCCTTTTTTATTTTGAGCTAAAAAATCCAAAGCCTTTGACGAAATTTCGCTTAAAATTTCTTTTCGTACCCCAGGACGCGGTAAATCGTGTTTATCCCAAACAGCCAGGACTTTCCCTTTTTTTATTGTATCCAGTCCGGCCTTATCGGCAGGAATCTGATATCCAGCCCTCTGCATCTCCTCTAGGATGTTCCGTCCATCGGAACGCTCGTCAAAATAACGCTTTCCACCACCGAATATGAAATCAACCCCGCAATGTACATAATCGGCAATGATGGCTTCCGCCGCTTCCCGGTCTGTATTATGGGCACAAAAGGCGGCCGGAGTAGCATCGTTCAACCGACAGGTTACCACTATTCCCGTGGACTTATTTTTCGCAGTAGCCAAATCGGTCAGTGTTTGCAATGGTTTGCCTTCCGGATCTACTCCAACGAAATGGTAGCGTGTTTTATGGCCGGTAGCCAAGGCTGTACCGGCAGCACCGGAATCTGTAATCAGTCGATCATAGCAACAGGTTTTTGCCAATCCTACAGCCTGGCAATTCTCCAGGTTGAGTCTCCTTTTATTGACCGCCCAAGCTGAATACATATGTGTCAGACTCATGCCATCACCTATCATCAGTACTACATTTTTAATTTTCCTGTTTTTAGGAATCTCGATCTGTTTGACAGCACTTTGCTCATCCAAAGAAACTTTGATTTCCCGGTCCCTTCCCTGTGCAGCAACATAAAAAATGTTACCAAACAAATACCAAACGATCAATAAGCCACTTATTTTCATATATTATTTCAACGATTTATCTCATGGTACAATATTGTTCATATTCAGTCCTTGCCGCGGAGGCTTCTTTGAGTTCTCCCAGCCGAGCCAGAATCAGCGATCTGTTCAAAGCCAAACGAGCCAGATAAGGCATAGAAGAACAGCGTAATTTTATCCGATCCACCCAGTCCAGCAATTCTGTTAAAATAATGTGTTCTTCTAAAGAAGAAATCAAGGGCGACAGGGGATATAATAAGGTTGCATCGGGAATTTTGTAACATTCGTCCCCCAATTTATACCGGCCCCCTTTTTCAAGGATATGCCAGGCATCTCTGCAATCACTCATCAATGCCAGCGCAAAACAAGCATCCGTAAGTAAAGCTGTCGCCCCCCGGAAATCCATACCCCTCAATAATTGGACGAGCTTCCGATAACGGGTTGTTTTTTCTTTTGGATCCGGAAACATCGTAGCATCCGCAATACGCCCCAATTCCAGAATAACCACCCATTGCAAAGCTACCGCGACCTCTTCCTCCCCGAAAAGAGTACTATATTCTTTCCGGGCATTTACCACTTTCCGGAAAATATCCGAATAAGGATTGTCGATATGTTTTTTAAACAGTTCCCAATTTTCTTTTTCAGTCCCTTGTTTACGATTCAAACCGGCAAAATAAGTTTCGGCCACTTCCCGGTGAAATTCTTCCATCTCCGCCAAACTCAAATCGTTCATCAATTTTTTCACAAATTCCGGGGACCGTTCTCCCCGCCGATACCGATTGCAACTTCCAACCAAAGTATTATCACTATTTAAAGCTTCCTTTGCAATCGATAAGATCCGCTGCACATTTCCTCCCCCGGTCACTCGTAAAACAACCAATTCGGTTTGCGGGTCTATAAAAAGTAAAGTGGGATAAGCTTCCGGCTTATAAATTTTCGATAACACCACCCCATCTACATCTTTTTCCATATCCATTGCGAGGTTAACAAAATACTTATTGTAAAAATCAGCTACCTGATCCTGAGTAAAAATATTCGTAGCCAGATTTTTACAAGGACCACACCAAGATGTATGACAATCCAAAAAAATCAACTTATTTTCCTTTTTTGCTTTAGCGACCGCTTTTTTCCAATCTTTGGGCTCGAAGGTAATACTCCGGTTCTGGGATGCTGCCGGCCATACAACCGCCCAACAAAATATAATCGATAACAAAAGAATTTTTTTCATTTTCCTCATTCGAATTAATCATTGTTTTTTCATTCCTGAATAAAAGAATCGGGATAATGACAACGATCTTTGATTTCCCCTCCTTTCAACCGGATATAAGTTTCAAAACCGTCTTTTCCCTCTTCCAGTACAATGACCCGAATGCCCGGAGCCAGACTCCCGTATGCATTTTTTCCGGCAGAAACACGTCCATACCCTAAAGCGATTCCATAATATTGTCCAATAAAATCGTTTTCATGATCATGCCCGGCAAAAACCCCCATCACACACCCTGATTCTTTAAACGCAGTAAACAAACCGCTATTTAATCGTGGAGCACAAATATCTTCTTGTTTTTCACCCCGAATCTTCTCTTTCAAGGCTTCGTTGTATTCCGGTAAAGGTATATGGAAAAACACGAGTGACGGTAATGACCGGGATTTGCTTTCTTTCCTGAACCAATCGATCTGGGAAAAATCAATCCATTGATATCCTCCCACTTTCGGCTGTTCGCAATTCGCATGTGAATCCATAAAATATAAGTTGATCACTTCTTGTTGCGAATCCGCTCCTTTGACAGATAGCACATAATTTCCGACCCCTTTCACGTTTCCTTTTTCCATCAGGCAATTAGGAGCAGCCTTTACCATCGCGAATATCTCTTCCCGGGTCATGCCCTGTTCATGATCATGATTCCCGAAAACCATCGTCCAGGGAATTCTGCTTTTTTTCATCTGTTGCACTAAACGTTCCCAAGCCTGGCGAGGCTGATATTCCGTCACCTGATCTCCTGTAAAAACAAGTAGATCCGGATGTTCCGTCCGAATGGCTTCCTCTATCAATTCATAGCACACTTCCGACATACCTCGTTTTAAGCTGATGTGCATGTCCGTTAGCTGAACAATTTTAAACCGGCCGTCTGAATTAAATTTCAATTCTTTCTGAGCACATGCCACACCTATAGGGAAAAGCAATAGTCCCACGATGCACCATATACCGAATCTGCTGTTCATTTCTCTCTATATTTTGTATCTACAATCGGTCATTTACGTTCATCTTCAGGGAAAGGACGAGGAAATACTCCCCATCCGTTTTCCCTTCCGATTTTCAATATTTCCCTGGCTTACCTGACATAAGAAATAGCACTGAGAGCTCCCCAGGTACTATGTCCCCCTCCTATAAGCCCGACTCTTAATTCCTGCCAATCGGTATCTTCCATGTAGCGAACTTCCAATTCATGGAATCCGGCATCCAAGGCAATTTTACCACTGCCCCAAGCTGTGGAGTGGGATCCGTCATTCAACGCCACAGGTATCCCATCGATAAAAACAACTGAACCGTCGTCCGATCTTACCAGGATCTCATATACATCTTTTTTATCCAACTTGATGTAGGATTTAAAAATCACCCCGAAATGATCGTCGGCAGGATGGAGTTCATTGAAAGAGATGGCAGCACAAATACCTGTACGCACCGGCTTCATTTTCAACATATCTGCCGTACTTTTCATCTTTCCCTCGTAATAGGCATAAGAGATACCTTTTCGTGTGGGATTGACTTGCTTGCCAGGCAAATAATCGGCTTTTATGGCTTTTCTCCACATCACCTCACTCCTGGTTTTACCCTCTGCATAAGCCACCGCCTTGATCGTTGCCGATTCATTCAGTTTAAACGGCCCGGTATATAAGGCCGAATGTTCGTCGGGCTCACTTCCATCCAGGGTATAATAAATTTTGGCATTTGGATTCCGCACTTTCAAAACAACCGAACATTCTTCCGGGAAATAGAGAATATTACTAACGACATAGGGCATGGAAGCTTTATTCTCTTCCGTCATGGAATAAGGCAGTGAGTTTTCGCTGATAGCCCGTTTCGTGTTCGGTTTATCGGTAAGCACATATACCAATTCTCCCCCATCCATGATTTCTTTGTATTTAATATAGTTGCGGTCGATTTCTTTGCCATTCAACGAAATTTTATCGATGTACATATCTTTACGATTTCCTTTCACTTTAATAGTGAATTTCTTACCATTGGTCAAATGAATGGTCGTTTCGTCAAATTCAGGTGCAGTCAGAATAAATTCGTCACTACCGGGACACATCGGATACATACCGATTGAAGCAAATACATACCAGGCAGACATTTGTCCGCAATCGTCGTTGCCACAAAGACCGTTCGTTTTATTCTGGTAGAAACACTCAATGATTTTTTTCGTCAAAGCACTGGTTTTCCAAGGTTCCGAAGAATAAGCATACAAAAAGGCTGTACCATGACTGGGTTCGTTTCCATGGGCATACTGCCCCAAACGTCCGGTAACATCCGGCAAACGCCTTCCTAAAATAGCTGTATCGGCAGCAAACAAGGCATCCAGAGAATAAGCCAGCGAATCGCGGCCACCGAGCAAATTGGCCAGCCCTTTTATATCATGCGGCACGTAATGCCGATATTGCCAGGGAGTGGCTTCTGTAAAATTCTCATCCATATAGTTCCCACTGAATCCTTCCGGAAATTTCCCTTTGTTATCGCGTCCTCTCAGGAAACCGGTTTCTCCGTCGAATAAATTCCGATAGTTTCCGGAACGCTTCAAATAGAATTCATAATCTTCGGTATGCCCCAGTTTTTTTGCAATCTGAGCCATACACCAATCATTATAAGCATACTCAACCGTTTTGGATACACTCTTGCGCCCGGTTTCATTACAGGGAATATAACCATATTTTTCATATAAAGGGAATTGGTCGATCCCGGATTGGTAGGTCTTTTTAGCAATCTGATAAGCCTTTTCATAATCGAAACCACCTAAGTCTTTCATAATCGCTTCTCCCAATACAGAAATGGCGTGGAAAGCAATCATACAATCCGTATCGCCACCCCACAATTCCCATTTGGGATAACGTCCGTATTGTTCTCCTTTTTCCACCAGGCTTTGCATCATATTGGCATTGAAATCCGGATAGAGCAAAGAATAAAGCGGATGTACGGCACGATAAGTATCCCACAAAGAAAAAGTCGTATAATGAGGAGATTTGCCCTGATGTATTTTTCCGTCCATGCCCCGATATTGATGATCTACATCACTGAAAAGGTTAGGGCAAATCATAGTGTGATATAAAGCTGTATAGAAAATTATTTTTTCATCTTCGGTAGCCCCGGAAATATCGATTCTTCCCATCTCCTTATTCCAGTTTTCCACCACTTGCCTCAATGCCCGGTCGAACTGGGGAACAGGCATTTCGGCATCGATATTTTTTTGTGCCCCTTCATAGCCTGTCGCAGAAATTCCTACTGTAATTTCAATAGGATCGTTCCCACTTTCAAACTCAAGGATGGCCCGGATATCGGTTCCTTGCAATTCTGTAGCATAGGCCAATTTTCCATCACACCAGCCATTTATTTTCCGTATCGGAGCAGAAAAACGGGCAACGAAATAAACCGGCTGATTACTTACCCATCCGCTGGTAAAACGCTTTCCCTGAATTTCCGTATCGGATATTTGCTTTAATTCCAGCTCATGAATTTTCTCTTTTTTCAGGTAATGGCTCAAATCTACCAACAACGAACGTTCGCCGTCCGGATATGTATAACGATGTACACCACAATGAGAAGTAGCCGTCAATTCGGCCAATACACCATTGGTCAATTTTACAGCATAGTAACCAGCAGCGGCTTTCTCTCCGGCTTTCAACATTCCCATCCGTTTTTTTTCTTTCAAGTAGGTTGCATCAAACCCACCGGTCAAAGGCAAAAACAAGATATCTCCCAGATCCGCCCCTCCGGTTCCACTCATGTGGGTGTGGGAAAATCCATAAAGCATCGTATCTGTATACTGGTAACCGGAACAGGCGGACCAATCTTCGGTCCGGGTGTCGGGACTCAACTGAACCATTCCAAAAGGGGCAACTGCACCTGGATAAGTATGTCCTACCTCTTCGGTTCCGATAAACGGGTTCACATATTGGATGACTTCTTTCGGTTCTGTACAAGCCAATAACCAGGTACAACACCCTAAAACAGCCGTTATTTTCAATTTTTTCAACATGTTTATTGTTTTATTTATGATTTTCAAAAAGACATAAAAAGAGGGTGTACACAAGCCTCTGGTGTCATGCCAAACCTGGCCAAACACTTCCTGAAGATTCATTTAGTAGAAGATGTTTCACTATGTTCAGCATGACCGAGAAGTTAAACAGAGCTTTTGACTCGCCCCCTTTATAATGATTATTCTTTTCCGGTAAATGCCCACTGGCTTTTCCAGGCCCAACGATGGGGACAGTTATCGGTAACAGTCCGAATCCGTTTTACCTGATCCATAGAGATGGTGTTTTTATAACTGCTTCCATCCATAATATTTACGGAATAGAAAATTAAACCGTCGGTACTGATTTTTTTGCGGGAATTACTGGCGTTACTATTTTTATCCCAGGGATCCCGATAAGTGGAGTATGCAAAAGTATCGTCGCAATAATCTTCTCTCTGGTTTTCCGTAGACAAAAGACCGAAGAATTTACCCATTTGAGTGGCATATCCGACATCTTCTATAGCAAAATCCTTTGCTTTATATATCAACCCGATATCGGTTAAAGAAAAATCTTGCGATTCCAGGTCGGACAAAGCCATGGGAGTAAAATGAATCCCTTTGATCTGTTCCAGGTCGGTTGTTTCTAAAATGTATTGAGGAGTTGTAGCAATACTACTCAAGTCGTCTATAATCCAAATATTCAAATATTTTTTATAATCCCAACAAATATTTGCATCGGCTTTGATACTTTCCAATGTCAAGGCATTCAAATCATCAGCACTCAAAGGATAACGATTAATCCCCTTTTCTGCCATTTTTCGGCCATAGGGATCGTATTCTGCCAGACGAAAACGAATCCGTGTATCGGCACCGTTAGGACTGAAAGCTGCCGTACGGGCAAAACAGTTATAAATGGTGTTGAAAGCGTAATAAACGATATCGGAGCCGACACCCTGTCCTACATCCACTTTCATTTTATTCTGAATAATATGGAATACAACCGGATAAACTATGGTATCATAAGCATTTTCGGCCAAAGGTTTCCGGATTGCCACTTTAAAAATATTCGATTTCACACCATTGGCCATAGCATAAAATCCCTGTTCTGATTTTGAAAGATCGGTCGTTTGGTATTTACCGTCTTTCAAAGGGGTACCGTCTTCCAAAAAATAGTCGACCATTTCTTTTGTAATACGATCTACCGGAATTTTACCATAAGTGACACTATCCTTCCCCTCCTCTGTCCGGAAAGTATAAGATTGATAAAGTACAGGATTCAATGTCAATGTGGATACTCCATCCGCGATCAATTGACGATGATCTGCTGCCAATTCGATCTTGGTGACCTGAAATTCACTAAAATCGATAAGCACATCCTTTTCCGGTGTACACCCTTGTAGTCCGGCAAACAAAATAAATAAACCAATAAAATATCTCGTTTTCATAACTTTAATCATTTAATATCCATCCAGGATTTTGTCTGATCTCTCTATTTGTACTCAGTTCCGAATTCGGAATAGGAAAAGCATAACGGTAATCGCCCTCTCCATTCAATTTATAAGTTTCTCCACCAATAGTACGCTCGGCAGTGTCCCCCAAGCGTTTCATATCCAACCAGGAAATATCGCCTTCAGCCAGAAATTCTTTTTTCCTTTCGCGGTAAATATCTTGTAACAGTTTTTCTTTGGTTTCCGGAATAGAAACGACTTCCGAATAACGGGCTTCTTTAAACCGTCTAAAAATAGCCTTCGCTTCTGTCAATTGATCTGTCATTGCCAATGCTTCTGCCTCGATCAAAAACATCTCGGCCAGCCGAAAACCCATGTGTAAATATCCCGCAGAATAGTATGCAGTATAATTACTGAATTTATTGATTTTCATTGCAGTGACATAATCCCATATACCATAATCATAATAAGTCACTACTTTATAATAACATTTCCTCCGGACATCATCTTTTTCAGAAAAATAAGTTTTATAAAATTCCTGATCAGGTTCAATACTACCGAATAAAGAAGAAAAGTCATAGCCTCCCCCCCAGGCATATACCCGTAAACCACATTCCAGATCTTTATCCAACTTAGCTATTTCACTATTAAAAATCTGCTGAAATGAGGCCGAATCGGACACTAACGTTTTTCCTAGGGTTTCCCGGTTAGCATAGTGCGCTGCATTTTTCCAGTCATCCGTTTCGGCTGCTGCCGACATTGCTTTAAAATGATATACTTCGGCATAGAGACGATTAACAACAGAAGTGGTATACATCAAATTGTATGATTGATGAGAAGGCGTACGTTCCAAACGGATTTCCGCTTCGTGCAAATCACTCAAGATTTGTTTATACACTTCTTTTTGAGTACTCCTCTTCAGGCTTACTTTTTCAAAATCCTCATATGTTTCCAAACATACCGGAATCCCTAACTCATTATTTTTATAAGGAGCGAAAAGCTGTACTAATTTGAAAAAACAATAAGCTCTCATGGCATAAGCTTCACCCATGACATAATCCCGCATCGCTTCATCCCCCTTTGCAGTTTCAGCTTCATGGATAATCAAATTCATAAAACCGATAGGAGAGTAATAATTACTCCATAAAGATTGTGTCGTCTCGCTCCGCCAATCAGCAGTCCTTACCTTAGAATCATTTATTTTTTCCGCATATTTAGACAGATCCCATTCAGGGGTGTACTCGACCAATCCCACAACGGGACATTCAAAAGGAGACCTGGGCAAACTGTTTCCGCCATTACCATTTTCCCGGATGTTGTAAAGAAAACCCGCCAATGACTTTTTAATACTTTCCATATCGTCCATAGAGATCACATTTTTGGGAGTCACATCCAAAAAATTATTACAAGCTGTGATACCTGTGATCAAAAGGACACTCAACAATATTCTACATTTTTTCATAACTTCAATCTTTTAAAAACCCACAGAAAGATTAAACATATAGGTCCGAGGCAATGGATAATTAAATGCTCCACCGGTGGTTACGTCCAATCCGCTATATTTCGTAAAGACAAAAAGATTCTGTACCTGCAATCCCAAACGGCAACGCTCCAAACCGATTTGTTCAAACCATTTATTGCGCAAATCATAAGAGAAAGTAAGATCCCGGAAAGCCAGATAATTTCCCTTTTCGTATTTATCATCTGTCTCCATTGTATGATAGTTCATGCCATCATATTGATAGCGGGGAGTGTTTGTAATATCACCGACAGTTCTCCAACGATTGGCAGCACTTTTTAAACGATTGGTTTTCGAAACATGAATTTCACTGTTTCTTCCTCCTGTTGGCGCATATTTCCGCTCATTGAAGGCTTCCAATAAATGTCCGGCACTGTAGCTAAAACTCGCCCTGACTTCCAGATTTTTCCAAGTTAAAGTCGATGCAAAACCTCCGGTTACTTTAGGATTGACAGAACCTAATTTATCCATAGAAGCCCGCCATACTTTTTCCGCTATTTCATATTCTACGCTTTGTTCCGTATCCATAGTAACAGGTACCTGTTCCAGAGGGATGCCACGATATTGAGCTATAATCTCCCGGGATTCTTCGCTTAACTTGATCAAGGCTTGCCCGGTGAGTGGATTTACTCCTGCAAAATGGAAACCGAACAAAGTTCCGGTAGCATATCCTTCAATATTATCCATTCCTCCCCGATCATAACGTAATTCATCGGTATTTTTATAAAAGGTTTTTACGATTTTATTTTTATTCTGAGCAATGTTGAAGGAATTAATCCAACGTACATTCTTGCCTAAGTCTAAACGCAGATTAATATTAAATTCCCATCCGGTATTCTCGATACTGGAAACATTGGCAGTCACACTGGTCCGACCATAGGAAGAGGGGGTGGACATCGCTCCCAGTAAATCTTTACTTGTATTCCAGTAATAATTGAAGGTACCTCCGATGCGGTTATCCCAGAATCCAAAATCCAAACCGATGTTCCGGTCTTGTTTCTTTTCCCATTTAATATTGGGATTCGGATAGGTAACCTGATCTGCAATAAAATTGCCGTCATATCTATTCCCACTCAGAAAGATCATGGGAATCGGATAAGAACTGCGATCGATATTTCCAGTATATCCATATGATAAACGCACCGCTAAATCAGAAATAAAGTTTAGATTTTTCAGAAAATTTTCCCGCATGGCATTCCAGCGGAAACTAGCCGACCACAAAGGGGTAAAACGGTTATCGGTACCGATAATATCAGCGCCGTCAAAACGGGCATTGACATTAAATACATACTTATCCATCCACGTATAAGTGAAAGCACCGAAAAAAGAAGCAGAACGGTCCTGGGCTTCTGCTGTATTGATCAATCCACTTAAATTATTTTTTATATCGCTATAAATAATTTCATCCGTATCAAAATCAGGGAAAGAGATAAAACGATAATAATCGTTGAATTCCGGAGATTTATGAAAACTATTGTAAGATTTCGATCCGGCTAATTCCGTTCCTATTACCAGGGAGAAAGCATGATTTTCCAATTTTTCGTTGCTATAGCTGGCCATTCCCCTAAAAGCAAAAGCGGTAGAACGTCCATTACCTTCGCGCAGATAACCATTATTGTATTTAGCCGGTAATTCTCCCCCTAATATAGATTTTGCAAAACTACTCGTATAAGAAGAATAAGTACCTGGAGCAGCCCAAGCTTCGGTATTGTTTGTACTGTAGGTTAAGGCTCCGCTCACATCCAGGGTTAGCCCTTCGAGAATCCGGTAATTCAAACCTAACCGGGCCGATATATCCGAAGCAATGGTTTTGTTTTGAGTCTCATTCAATTCACGCAGGATATTAAAGGTATCGAAAGCATTCCCAAAATGAATCGTGCTTCGGTTCTCCCCCAAATAGGTCTGATCGGACGCATAACTTCCATCTTCGTTGTAAGGTTTTTCGTAAGGATTAGCAAATACGGCATATTGAAAGGGATCAACTGCCGAATTATGGTCTTTACTTTCCCGATAGGTACCATTTAATTTGAAATACATTTCAAAATTTTTCACCGGTTTATGGCGAATTTCCAAACTAGCTCCCAAATTATCATAAGAATTGCTTGTCAGAATACCGCTCTGGCCGCTATAGTTTATAGAAGCATAATAATTGGTTTTCTCTGTACCTCCGCGCATAGACAGGAAATGAGAATGAGAAAAAGCTTTACGGAAAATTACATCGAACCAATCGGTATCGATTGCCCGCAATTTATTCAGTTCCTCGTTATATTTCGCTTCGGTATATCTTCCCTGCATATAATAATCGTACACCTTACCTACTGTTCCTCCTTCCCAAGCCCGGGAGAAGTCTTTCATGAGGGAAATTTCGAAATCGATTTTCTCGCTGCTGTTCATAAAATCGAGATCGATACGTGGCGCCTCTACCATACCAAAACTGCCATTGTAATTAAAGGCCGTTTTTCCTTCAAACCCTCTTTTGGTTTTGATGACAATTACTCCGTTGGCAGCCCGTGCCCCGTAAATAGCTGATGCGGCAGCATCTTTCAATACAGTGATCGATTCGATATCTGTCGGAGCGATGTTACCGATACCGTGGTCGAGAATAGATTCCTGTATATTTCCGGCATTCACGACATTGATTGAAGCAACACCACCTTGTAAAGGCAGACCGTCTACCACCCATAACGGTTCCTTGTTGCCTGAAATCGAGTTGTCGCCCCGGATACGGATGTTGGATCTGGTTCCCGGAGCACCGCTGGTGGTATAGGAATACAAACCGGCTACTTTCCCTTCCAATATCTGGTCGATGCTTTTAAATGAGTTGTTTTCCAATTCTTTAGCAGTAATCACCGTGACAGAACCTGTTACCCGATCGCGACGGATATCCTGATAACCTGTTACCACCACTTCGTCTAGGTCACTACTTTCTTCCGTCATTTTGATATTCAACTCCATCCGACCGCCTAGAGAAACTTCCTGGGATTTCATTCCGATAAATGAAAACACCAAAATGACATTCTTATCCGTAACAGGCAACGAATATTCCCCGGCCTGATCGGTGGCCGTCCCGACAGCTGTACCCTTAATTTGAACTGTCACTCCGGGCAATGGATTATTCCGGTCATCCGTTACCTTTCCTTTGATCAGCTTAGGCATAACAGTCGTCTGTGGGGCAGCCTTGCTGATAATAACATGTTTATCTTCAATCTGCCAGGTGTATCCGCTCGCGCGTAAACATTCTTCCAGTATTTTCTCTAACGCCTGTCCGTTGAAATCGAAATCACGGATACCTAATTTTTCAATCTCACGGGTGTTGTAAACAAAAGAATAATCGTAGAATTTTTCGATTTCCAGAAAAAGTTTGTTGAGGGAAGCCTGCTTCAATTCTACAGTAATTTTTCCATTCTGAGCTGCTACACTGTCTATGGCATAGCTATTCAGACAAAGACTAAGCAGTAAAATTTTCAACATAACTGAACATGGTCTTAATTTTTCTCGAGGACAAAGCCTCTTGTCACAAATTTTTTTCATAGATTTGTAAATAAGTTTTTATTTTAAACATGAATCAATGGGAAAACCGGGTGGAGCTGTGTTCTCCCATTGTTTTTTTATCTTTTCTTAACCACAATTGTATTGCCTTTTTTCTCTATTTGAACTTCTTTCGTTTTGCACAGGATATCCAATATGACATCGATATTATTGTATTTTTTCAGTCGGGCAGTCATACATAAATTGGCAGCCGCCTGATTTTGAAAGAAATACTCACAATTATACCAAAGGGATAATTCTTCCATAATTTGTTCCAGAGGAGTATCTTCAAAAATAAAATAACCATCTTTCCAGGCAGTATAGTAGATGGTTTCTACTTCCCGGATGCGGGTATACCCCTTATCAGTAACAGATTGTTGCCCCGGCTTCAATACGGCTTGCCGACCGGTGTAATCGGTGATTTCCACACTCCCTTTTATCAGAGTCGTTAAAGTAGGTTTATCGATGTAATTCCGCACACAAAATTCTGTCCCCAATACCCTGACATCCACATTATCGGTGTGTACGATAAAAGGCCGGGTATCATCGTGGGTTACCTCGAAATAAGCTTCGCCAACCAACTCGACATAACGACGGGTAGAATTGAAATGAGCAGGAAATTTCAATTTAGAAGCAGCATTCATCCATACTCTCGTACCATCTGCCAAGGTGAGATTGTACTCGGCCCCACGTGGCACTTCCATCACATGGAAAACTTCTTTTCCAATGCTGTCGGCAAGGGGTTGTTCGATTTCCACACGCCCCTGATCGAAAATAATTTGTTGATGAGTTTCCTTCGTTGTAATAGTATCACAATGATGTTCGTCCAAAACAATTTTTTCGCCGGAAGAAAGTAAAAGATAAGCCATTTGCCTTCCTACCGTTATTTCTCCACCGGCAGTGATTTCCGGTTTGTCTCCTAAACGTTGAAACATCAGCAGAACAGAAAAAACGACAGCAATGACTGCTGCAACGGAACCCACTAGCCGGAACCGCCGTTTATACCGTATTTGTTTTTCTTGCTGCTGTTTACGCATTTTTATGCGAAAGAATATAGTATCCAACTCCTGATTGGAATGCTGTTCTTTTTGTTTTTCAAACAGAGTTTCGTCCATAAAAGATACAAAGAGTGCCCTGTTTTCCTCCGCTTCGTCCAGCCATCGGTCCAAAACAACCAGATCTTCTTCCGAAACTTCACCTTGTATGAAAGCCACAATCAAATTCGCTATGTGAAAACTTTTCTCCATGCTCATGTTCGTTTGCACTATAAACACACAATTAATACAAAGGGGGCAAATGAAAATGAATTTTTTTAAAGAAAAATTAAAACCCAAAGGCAATTCACTCATTTTAAATAAGTTAATCTATATGAAAATATCATTCAATCCGAAGATCTTCCTGGCATGGCAACAAAAGTGCACCCTTTTTAAGCCCTGTACCGGATCAGGAAGACAGACAAACAAACGCTTAGGAAAAAGCAAATTTTCATATACACAGCTATATTGCTACAAAAATGAACAATCCTTCAGGTAAATTGCGAGGCAAGAGATTAATTTTTAATTTTGCAGCAGGAAATTGTCTATGATAGAGTGTTAATTTAAAATCGTTACAGGGTGAATTTTCTGAATGAACTCAATGAGAACCAACAGAAAGCGGTATTGAACACCGAAGGTCCTTCTCTGGTGATTGCCGGTGCAGGCTCCGGAAAAACCCGGGTATTGACCTACCGGATCGCCCAGTTACTCAGTCAGGGTGTACCGGCTTATAAAATCCTGGCATTGACTTTTACGAACAAAGCCGCCCGCGAAATGCAGAAACGGATTGCCGAACTCGTGGGTACAGAGATTGCCGCCAATCTCTGGATGGGCACTTTTCACTCTATTTTTTCCAAGATCCTCCGGTTTGAGGCAGAAAAGCTGGGGTATACTTCCAATTACACAATTTACGATACCCAAGATTCTAAAAATCTGGTCAAATCCATCATCAAAGAGATGAAACTGGACGACAAAGTATACAAGCCTAGTGCTGTACTCAGTCGTATTTCGATGGCCAAAAATAATCTGATCGTAGCACAAAGCTACGCACAGTCGGCCCGTATTCTCTCTGAAGATACCGCTTGTAAACGTCCTCTTCTGGGCGAAATTTACAAGCAATACCAGCAACGCTGTAAACAAAGCGATACGATGGATTTCGACGATCTGTTGCTACAAACCAATATCCTGTTCCGGGATCATCCGGAAGTATTGGCTAAATATCAGGAAAAATTCCAGTATATTCTGGTAGACGAGTATCAGGATACCAATTATGCACAATATCTGATCGTCAAGAAGCTGTCGCAGCAACACCGGAATCTCTGTGTCGTAGGCGACGATGCACAAAGTATCTATTCGTTCCGGGGTGCCCGGATCGAAAATATCCTTAATTTCAAGAACGATTATCCCGATTATAAATTGTTCAAACTCGAGCAAAATTACCGTTCGACGACGACTATTGTAGACGCAGCCAACTGCGTGATCCGGAAAAACAAGGAACAGATCCCGAAAAAAACATTTTCTGAAAACGAAGAAGGAGAAAAAATCAAAGTTTTGCGGGCACTTTCGGATAAAGAAGAAGGTTTCCAGGTGACTAACGAGATTTTTAAACTGGCAAACTACGAACAGCAGGAATACAGTGATTTCGCTATTTTATACCGAACCAATGCGCAATCCCGTATTTTAGAGGAAGCCTTACGAAAGCGGAATATTCCTTACAAGATCTATGGCGGACAATCGTTTTACCAACGCAAGGAAATCAAAGATTTGCTGGCTTATTTTCGTCTGGCAGTCAATCAAAACGACGAAGAAGCTTTCAAACGGATCATCAATTATCCGCGACGGGGAATCGGAGATTCGACTGTGGAAAAAATCCGGGAAATCGCAGATAAATATCACGTCAGCTTATGGACCGTATTGTGTAATCTCAACAAGGTTGCCGATGCTTTCAATAGTGGTACGATGAGTAAACTGCAGAAATTCGGGAGTATGATCGAACGTTTCCGTCAATTGATCCCGGAAGAAAATGCCTACGATACAGCGGTCATTATAGCCCGTTCTTCGGGAATCATCGACGATTTGTCCAACGATGAAACTCCGGAAGGAGTATCCCGGAAAGAGAATATACAGGAACTCCTGAACGGAATCAAAGATTTCAGTGAAACAGCTTACAAGGAAGGCAAAGACGATAAACTCCCGGCTTTCCTGGAAGGAGTCGCTTTGCTAACCGATCAGGACGGAGAGAAAGAAGGAGATCAAAACAAGGTGACGCTGATGACAATCCATTCTTCCAAAGGTCTGGAATTTGCCAATGTTTTCATCACCGGTTTGGAAGAAGAGCTTTTTCCGGCCCAACAGAGTGTCACCAACCCAGCCTCATTGGAAGAAGAACGCCGTCTTTTCTATGTCGCCCTCACCCGAGCCGAAAAACGGGCCTATATGTCTTTCGCTACTTCCCGGTATAAAAACGGACAAATCGTTACCTCCCGGCCTTCCCGGTTTATCGGTGAAATTGATCAGGAATTTTTGGAAGGTTACCTGGCTATGCGGGAAGAATCTTCCGGATTCAAACTTCGTACCCCGATCATGAATCGTGTCCGGAAACCGGAGATCAATTTACATGCTTCAGGTCATACGGATATCCCGGAAATAGACCGCTCTAAACTCCAACCCATTGATGCGAACCAGGTGATTCCCGGAATGATTATTTATCATCCCACCTTCGGAGCTGGAAAAGTGATCAATATCGAAGGATTAGGGGTACAAAAAAAGGCTAAAGTGGTATTTGCAGCAGGCGAAGCCCGGACACTTTTGTTAAAGTTTGCAAAATTATTTGTACAACAAAGCTAAAAAACATCACAATATCAGTAAAATAACCTATATTTGCGTCATCAATCTTAACGGGCTTCTTTCGGATAGCTTACCTTTTTTTAATTACGAAATATATTTATGGAATATAATACCCAAAAGAAAAAATTATTACTTCCCGAATACGGTCGGAACATCCAAAAAATGGTCGATTACTTATTGACTATTCCTGACCGGGAAGAAAGAACAAGAGCTGCCAAAACGGTAATCGATGTCATGGGCAATCTCTATCCTCATTTGCGGGATGTTCCGGATTTCCGGCATAAACTATGGGACCACCTGGCCATCATGTCCGAATTTCAACTGGATATTGATACTCCTTATCCCTTACCTTCGATAGAGAAGCTTCAAGAAAAACCGGCAAGGCTGCCTTACAGCACCAATCACATCAAATACAAGCATTACGGAAAACTGGCCGAAAAGCTGATTGATAAGATAAAAGAGCTGGAAGACCCTGAACAAAAAAGAGCACTGATTGTATTGACAGCCAACCACATGAAAAAATCTTTCTTAACCTGGAATAAGGATAGTGTGGAAGACGAACAGATTTACAACGATATCAACACTTTAGGCGGTAGTACCATCATTTTACCCGAAGGGATTACACTTTCCAATCCCAAAGATCTTTTGCAAAAAAAGAGCAAACCCAGTTCCAATAAGCCGATTAATAAAAACTACCAGAAAAACAATAACAAGGGCAATAACAATAACCGGCCGTTCTATAAAAAACAAAGCTAATCCGTTTCATGCAGGTCACCACGATTTTGGGAAGTAATTCCGGCCAAAAACAGGAAATCATGGCACATGCCATCCGTTTACTGGAGTGTGCAGGGCGGGTGATTGCCCGTTCATCGTTATACGAAACAGCTCCCTGGGGATTTGAGTGTAAGGAAAATTTCCTGAATCAAGTAGTAGTTTTTGAAACGGCTCTTTCGCCGAAAGATTTTTTAATTCATTGTCTGCAAACAGAAAAACAATTGGGACGGGTACGAATATCCAAAGGGGAGCGCTATAGCTCCCGTCCCATAGATATCGATATTTTGTTCTGTGAATCGCTGCATCTCGATACGCCGGAATTGACAGTACCACACCCTCGTTTAGCAGAACGAAATTTTGTACTCATCCCTCTCCGGGAGGTTATGCCCGACTTTATTCATCCGGTCTTACACCAAACCATCACCGAACTCTGCGATAGTTGTCCGGACACCCTGGCGGTAAAAAAACTGCAACTTTAACCGATCCGCTCGATCTCCGCCCCGATCGCATTGAGTTTTTCATCTATACATTCATATCCTCTGTCGATCTGGTCGATATTGTGTATTGTGCTGACTCCCTGTGCGGACAATGCAGCAATCAACAAAGCGATCCCGGCTCGTATATCCGGCGAAGTCATTTTCGTTGCCCGTAACTGGGATTCATGATTCTGACCGATCACAGTAGCCCGGTGAGGATCGCATAAAATGATCTTAGCTCCCATATCGATTAGTTTATCGACAAAGAACAAACGGCTTTCAAACATTTTCTGATGGATCAGCACACTTCCTTTGGCTTGTGTCGCCACGACGAGAAATACACTCAGCAAGTCCGGCGTAAGTCCCGGCCAGGGAGCATCAGCAATGGTGAGAATAGAACCATCGATAAAATCCTCGATCATATAATGTTCCTGTCGCGGAATGTAAAGATCGTCCCCTTTCTCTTCGACCCGGATTCCCAACCGACGGAAAGCATCGGGAATGATTCCCAACTGAGCAATATTCACATCCCGGATGGTGATTTCGGAACGGGTCATAGCCGCCAATCCAATATAACTGCCCACCTCGATCATGTCCGGCAGACAACGATGATGGCAACCGCCCAGTTCTTTTACCCCTTCGATTGTCAGTAAATTAGAAGCAATACCGGAAATATGAGCCCCCATCCGATTAAGCATCAGACACAACTGCTGAATATAAGGCTCACAAGCCGCATTGTAAATCGTCGTTACTCCTTCAGCCAACACTGCTGCCATGATAATATTGGCGGTACCGGTCACCGAAGCTTCGTCCAGCAACATATAACATCCCTTCAATTTTTCGGCCGATGCCCGAAAGCATCCTTCAGTGCTATTATAATCGAAAGTCGCCCCTAATTTCTCAAATCCCAGGAAATGGGTATCCAACCGCCGTCGGCCGATTTTATCCCCCCCTGGCTTGGGAATGATCCCACAACCGTATACAGCCAACAAAGGTCCCAAAATCATGATAGATCCCCGCAAACTTACTGCTTTCGCATAAAAATCCTCGGTTTCGAAATAACCGAAATCCAGATCGGAGGCTTTAAAAACATATTCCCCATGAGCGGGATGCGTCACTTTCACCCCCATTCCCTCTAACAATTCGATCAGTTTCAGCACATCCAATATTTCCGGAACATTGGTAATGGTCACTTCTTCTTTGGTCAGCAAACAGGCACAAATCACCTGCAAAGCTTCGTTCTTAGCTCCTTGAGGCGAAAGCTCTCCCTTCAAGCGTTTCCCCCCGGTAATCGAAAATTTACTCATTTATACTAGGTTTTGAGTCAAAAAGTCGCAATATCACGGACTTTCAGCTATACCTGCCAAAGGTATCAAAAAACACTACAAAATAAAAATAACTTTTATTTATATTGTCTCGAATAAATTATATGGCTACATTTGTGGATATTGTTGCATGTATAAAAATTCATATGCCGAATGAAAAGTTTTTTTAAATACACTTTAGCTACGATCGTTGGAATCCTGATCGTTCATATACTGATGATATTTTTCTTTTTTGCCTTTATCAGTACTTTGGCAGCCTTCTCGGTTAAGACCACTGATGTAAAAAACAACAGTGTATTGACCATCAAACTAGAGGATGAAATTATCGACCGGGCTTCAGAAAATCCATTCGACAACATCGACCTATTATCCATGAGTCCGAAAAAAAACCTGGGGTTGAATAAAATCCTCGAAAGCATAAAAAATGCCACAACCGATAGCCGCATCAGCGGGATTTATTTGAACTTAACCGATATCCAGGGTAATTTCGGGGCACTGGCTTTTACGGAAGAAATCCGGGAAGCACTCAAGAAATTCAAAACAAGCGGCAAATTCATCTACAGTTATTCGAATCTAGGTTATTCACAAAAAAGCTATTACCTGGCAACCGTCTCCGATAAGATTTTTGTCAATCCGGAAACCCCTCTGCTTTTGACTGGTATGAGCAGTAGCATTTCGTTCTATAAAGAAACACTGGAAAAACTGGGAATACAACCGGAAGTGGTTAAAGTCGGTAAATTCAAATCGGCGGTAGAACCTTTCATTGCCAACGAAATGAGCGAGGCCAACCGGGAACAGGTAAAGAAATACCTCGACTCTTCGTGGGAAACTCTTGTACAAGGGATCGCAACAAGCCGGAATATACCAGTTGATTCAATTGAAAAAATTACCGACCGATTCAATTTTTACACTCCCGAACAATTCAAAAATTATGGTTTTTTCGACGGAGTAGTATATGAGGATCAGATGCTTGTCCTGTTAAAAGAGAAATGTGGTATCGGTGCTCAGGAGAAATTAAACCTGATCGCCCTCACGGATTATCAAAATGCTTCGGTAGCGGACAAAACGATAGAAATCAATAAAGATAAAATTGCCGTTATTTATGCTGAGGGAGAAATCGGGATGCAACAAACCCCGAAAACCATCGGTCCCGAATTAGCTCAAACGATCCGTAAAGTACGGGAAGATAAAAATATAAAAGCGATTGTTCTTCGGGTAAACTCACCGGGAGGCAGTGCTCTGACTTCCGACATTATCTGGCGAGAAGTGGACTTGGCAAGACAGGCAAAACCAGTCATCGTTTCTATGGGAAACGTCGCTGCTTCAGGAGGATATTATATCTCTTGCGCCGCTGATACGATCCTGGCCGAACCGACGACTCTCACAGGCTCCATCGGTATTTTCGGATTATTCTTCAGTGGAGAAAAACTGCTACAGGATAAAATCGGTATTCATACCGACGTTGTAAAAACCAACGAGCACAGCGATTTCGGCGGTAGTTACCCCTTACCTATTCCGATCAGTTCACGTCCATTGACCCCATACGAGAAAAATGTATTACAAAACTATGTAAACCAAGGATATGAAACTTTCCTCAGCCGGGTAATGGCTGGACGGGATATGGGACGGGAGGAACTGGACGCTATTGCCCAGGGAAGGGTATGGACCGGTGCTGATGCCTTGAAAATCGGATTGGTCGATATGTTAGGCGGTTTGGAAGAAGCCATTCATATCGCTGCAGCAAAAGCAGGTGTCGAAAAATACAATATCCAGGAATTCCCGGTAGCCAAAAATCCCTGGGAGGAACTATTTTCCGGATTTGCTGGTAACATAAAAGCGCAGCTGATGAAAGAAGAATTGGGCGCATTTTACAGCACCTGGGAACAACTCCGGAATATCCTGCCTCAGCAAGGTCTGATGGCACGTATTCCTTACGATATCGCTCCTAATTAAGGCATAGGAGCTCATTATAATGAGCAAATACTACGGCAATGGCATATCTGAAAATTTTATTGCTACCACTGAGCTTTATCTACGGCATTCTCATTGGGATAAGGAATCTCCTGTTTCACATCGGCATCCTGAAATCCCGTTCGTTCAAAATCCCGGTACTCTGTGTCGGAAATATTACAGTCGGGGGGACGGGTAAAACGCCTCATACCGAACTCATTATTGCAGAATTACAAAAAAAATTCAGGGTGGCTTGCCTTAGCCGGGGATATAAACGCAAAACTTCCGGTTTCATACTGGCAGATGATCGTTCCACGGCCCGGGAAATCGGCGACGAACCGATGCAGATTAAAAGTAAATTTCCGGATATCATCGTAGCTTGTGACGGCAACCGCGTCCGCGGAATCGAGAAATTGCTCGCACTGCCCGAACCACCGGAAGTGATCATCCTGGACGATGCTTTTCAGCATCGGTATGTCCAGGCAGATAAAAATATCGTACTCGTCGACTATAACCGGCCGGTATTCGAAGATTGCCTGCTCCCAGCTGGCCGACTCAGGGAAACCACCAAAGCACTGAAAAGAGCGGATTATATCGTCGTCACCAAATGTCCCGAGACCCTGCAACCAATAGAACGCAGAATCCTGTCTAAACATTTAAAGATAAAACCTTATCAACAACTTTATTTCACCAGCCTGAAATACGGTCCGATCTGCTCGCTATCCGCCCAGGAAACCCCTATCCTACCGACATCGCAAAGCAGCATCTTATGCGTAACCGGTATCGCTCAACCAGGGCCTTATATCGAATATCTGAAACAATTTACTCCGGATGTGACCGAATTGCGTTATCCCGATCACCATGCCTTTACCCCTAAAGATATCTGGCGTATATCACAGGTTTTCGAGAATTTGAAAACTCCTGAAAAATATATTTTTACCACAGAAAAAGATGCTGTCCGGCTGAATGCTTGTGTTCTTCCGCAGGAGCTAAGAGAACAGATTCGTTATATCCCGGTGATCCCGGCTTTTATATATCACGACGAATTATTAAACGAATTATCAGAATATGTTAGGAAAAATCAAAGATAGTGCAGCTTATATCGCCCGTTTTTTGGATGGAGAAACTTATTCGATCGGTATTATTCTCGGTACCGGATTAGGCGAACTGGGAAAATCAATCGAAGTAAAACACACCATTCCTTATGCCGGAATTCCGAATTTTCCGGTATCTACCGTACAGGGGCATAAAGGAAATCTTCTGGTCGGCAAATTCGGTGGAAAAAATGTCATCGCTATGCAAGGGCGTTTTCATTTCTATGAAGGTTATCCTATGCAAGAAGTCACTTTTCCGATACGGGTGATGCATCAGTTGGGTGTAAAACAACTTTTGGTGTCGAATGCAGCAGGCGGGGTAAACACTTCTTTTCTTGTAGGAGATTTAATGATCATCACCGACCATATCAACCTCTTCCCCGAGCATCCGTTACGAGGTAAAAACATCAATGAACTGGGCCCCCGTTTTCCTGGTATGACTGATGCTTACAGCCCCCGGCTGATCAAAATAGCCGAAACCTGCGGCGAAAAATTGGGGATCACGCTCCGGCATGGTGTATATGCCGGTCTCCAGGGACCTTCTTTCGAAACACCGGCAGAATACAACTGGATACGGATAATCGGCGGCGATGCCGTAGGGATGTCTACTGTTCCCGAAATTATTGTAGCCCGCCACATGGGTATGGAATGTTTCGGTATGTCGGTTATCACCAACAGTACTGCTTCACCGGAACTCATCAAAACTAATCATGCAGAAGTCCAGGATATCGGGAATACCGCCCAACCGCAGATGACGGCGTTGTTCCGGGAGATTATTAAAACACTATAAAATGACCGGATTTTTAAATACCGAATAATTCAAAACAGGAGTATACCGCTATTTTTCCGGTGTACTCCCGCTCTTTTTAAGGAAGAATCACCATACTCCTACTTTTCACCCCCCTTTTACAAACTATCCCGAAGCGTGTTATATCGAAGTTGTATGCAGGGATAAATGGGCGATAATGCAGGAGAAGACCCTAAATAGACCCTAAAAGAACCCTAAAATGACCTGGCAAGCGCCCCCCACAAATTCCTGGATGTCGGGTTACAATATCTTTACCCGAACGATTTTGAAGGCGATTGGAAACCGAAAAAATGTAAAGTGCTTGTTTTGTACCCCGATACCGACTCTTCCAGGAAATTTTATGTGACCAATGCCGTAGTTTGTAACCCGGATCAGGTGGTAAGATTCGAACCTGAAATTATTTTCCCAGTACAATCTCGATCAGCGGAACGAGAATAGCCGTCATAATCCCCATCACACCGATCGCCAAACCACTAACAGCTCCTTCGACCGCCCCCAATTCCATAGCACGTGCCGTACCTAAACCATGAGCAGCCGACCCTAACGCTAATCCCCGAGCTATCCGACTTTTGATGCCTAAACGCTCCAGTATAAAAGGCCCGACAATCCCGCCAAAGATTCCAACCACAATGACGACGACGGCAGCAATAGACGGAATGCCTCCAGAACGCTCGGCAATGCTCATTGCAATGGGGGTAGTAACCGATTTGGGTTCCAAAGAAGCAATCAGGGCATGATCGGCCCCAAAGTAACGAGCAATAAAAACAACACTCAGAATACCGGTCAGACAACCGACAAAAACAGCCGTAATGATAGAAATTGCATTGGCTTTCAATTGCTCGAATTGTTCATATAATAAATACCCCATAACGACTACTGTCGGACCGAGCATAAAACTAATGATCCGGCTTCCTTTTTCAAATTCCCCGAAAGGAATATGCAGCAAGTGGATCACTATGGCTAAAACAGGAATAGATACCAGTAAAGGATGTAGAAGGCTCAATTTTGTTTTTCTGAACAACCAGAGTGCCGCTAGATAAACCCCAATCACCAGGGTAAGAATAAATATTTCAGAACGAAGTAAGGGCAACATAATCTATTATTAAAAAGATTAACGATCTTCGGCTCCTTTACGATGCTTCTCAAACCATTGTTGTACCGAAGCCACAACAATAATCACCACAACCGTACTGACAGCACAGGCCACCAGTACCGCCTGCCAATACTGCGACAGCACCTCCAGGGCGTTCACAATGCCGACCCCTGCAGGTAGAAAAAACAACCCCATATTATCGCATAGGAATTTCGCCACAGGCTTGACGTGTTCCGGTTTCACAATTTTCAGACATAAAGCGACAAAGAGCAAAACCATCCCGATCACGCTCCCTGGGATAAAGCCATTTATGCTCCATCCAATGAATTCACCCAGAGCAAAAAAGAAAAAAACGATGAAAATACCTACCAACATAGAAAATATAAAAAACGACAAAAGCCTCATTTTTAATTCGAGAGCAAAATTATAGTTTTTCGGAGGCAGATCGCTCATCAGGAAGGATTTTTCTCCTGAAAAACAACGAAAACGTTTGGCAGAATTAACAGAGCATGATGCCAGCACCGAACCGGCCAGCTGCTTTCCCTTCCCGGCGATAGGAAAAGAAACGGTCCGGATGGCATACCGAACACATCCCGGCAATCTCGATGTGGTCGGGCAAAAGCCCACCCTCTACCAATTCCTGACGATTGGCTTCCCATAAATCAACCTGATATTTTCCGGTTGTCTTACCCTCCGTTACAATATCCGGACGTACAGGGAATAAATTCCGGAATACATCGGCCACTTCCCCATCTACTTCGAAACAACATTTCCCAATAGAAGGCCCGATGCCTGCCTGAATCTGTTCTGCCCGGCAGCCAAACCGGTCTACCATGACTTGCACGGTTTTCAGGACAATCTGTGCAGCAGTCCCCCGCCAACCGGCATGTACGGCTGCAATAACCCGCTGCTGTGAATCATAAAGCAAAACAGGCACACAATCCGCCGACAACACCATCAAACAAACATCGGCGACATTCGTTACCAGTGCATCTGTTTCCGGAATCCGGCTTCTTTTGTCCATGGCTCCTTTGCCTGCTTCTACCTTCGTCACCACTGCAACATGAGACGAATGCACCTGTTGGGCCGTTACTAAAACCCCAGGATCGAATCCCACATTCCTTGCCAGCAACCTGCGATTTTCGCAAATGGCCGGTCCGCCGGAATCCTCTGTAAAACCAATATTCCGCTCCCCCGAAGAAACAAAATGCAACATTCCGGAACATGTTGCAAGACCATCGAATGTGTAATAAGAAAAATCCTGACAAACTTGTTTTTTCATTGCAATATTTTTCAGACTGGCAAAAGTAGTCTATATTATCGTGTTATCAAAGCCGGCATCTATTCTAATCCCTCAAAAAAGCTGTCCGGCACAGTACACCGGACAGCTCTCATCGGTTTGTTTTTTCTCTATTATACAGCTTTACCCTTATCTTTTGTCAGTGTTTTCTGACAGGAGTAATAACGACATTAAAAGAATAATCGTCATAAGGCAGCAAATAAGGCTTCAATGGCCAGGCTCCCCAGCTATTGATACAGCCTAACCCCATTTGTTTGAAGTCAAATGAAAACACGGTCAGTTTCCGAGGCTTCAACTCCCCGGAATGCCGTTGGTCCTTATGCCATCCATCGTCCAGATCTTCGGTCAGGTAATTCAAGGCTGAAGCTGAGAAGGGCAGATCAGAACGGACTTCCAGACCACGTCCGTCGATATCGGTGAGTTTCCACCAGCGAATATCGGACTTTGTCCCGGACTCCTGCGGACGAATGTAAGGATAATACTGATCTTTTACCAACTGACGATAACGTCCTAATTTTTGGCTCCATTTGCGATCGTCGTAATTTTCTACCGGACCACGCCCATAATAATCGATGCGGTCGAAATACCGGGGCATCACCAATTGCATACCGAAACGGAACAAATGCGGCATATCTTTTTTACCCTTATCTACTGTCATTTGCTCGTTGATACGGATTTCGCCGTTTCCATTGATGAGATAAGTCATTGTCAAGGTAGCTCCCATTTTCGGAAGTTCATGAACAGTGACGATTTGCACATGTTTATCCTGTTGTTCAGCCTTAAAGCTTTTCAGTTTCATTTCCGGGTTTTTCCAATCAACGAAATGTCGGTGAAGACCGGCCCCAAAATCATTATCGATAGGAGCCCGCCAGAAATTAGGTTTTAAGGCATAACCATATTCAACCATTTCCAGACCGTTCAAGCTGATCCCTTCCAACCAACCGGACCATTTTCCGAAAGTCACTTTCACCTCTCCGGCGGTAACAACAGCATGCACCACATCTTCATATACCGTTGCCTTTCCGGCAGATTGGCCCAATTCAGCACTGAAGCATGAGTAAGGGGTTACTTCCAGCTGCTCTTCGGCCAAGGCATAACCGGCCGGCAACAGTTGTCTCGCCTGTTTCAAACGATAAATAACATTCAATAATATCTCCCCATCCGACGGAATATCCTGTTCCGAATATCCCAAGGCAATCTGCCGGGTTTGCTGAGGAGCAACATCGAGCTCGGCAACAACACCTTGTCTCACAGGCTCACCGTTTTGCAACAACTGCCATTCCAAATAATAATTTTTCAGATTGGTAAAGAAATTTTCGTTATATATTTCCACCAAACCTTTTTTCAGATCGAGCGGCTTGGTCCAGATCGACTGATAGAATCTTTTTACTTCCTGCATATGTGGATTCGGTACCCGGTCAGGGTTGATCAAACCGTTGCAATTAAAGTTATTGTCCGAAGCATCGTACCGATTATAATCACCACCGTATGCATAGATCATCGAACCATCGGCCGTATATTTGCGCAACCCCTGGTCTACATAGTCCCAGATAAAACCTCCCTGCAGATTCGGATATTTGCGGATGAGGTCCCAGTATTCCTTAAATCCGCCCATTGAATTACCCATTGCATGGGCATATTCACATTGAATCAAGGGACGCTCGTCTCCACTTTGAGCAAATCTTTCCATCCCATTCAGATCGGCATACATCGGACAAACGACATCGGTATGCTTCTTCCTGCGGGCTTGTTCATACTGAACAGGACGGCTCGGATCTTTTTCTTTTATCCATTTATAACAAGCTTCGAAATTCAGTCCATCACCGGCTTCATTCCCCAGCGACCAGAAAATCACAGAAGGATGATTTTTGAAAGACTCAACCATCCGTTGGTTCCTTTCCAGATGCGCTTTGGCATAAGTGGGTTCTTTGGCCAATGTCTTATCCCCATAGCCCATTCCATGTGACTCGATATTCGCTTCGCACACCACGTATAAACCATACTCATCGCAAAGGTCGTACCATTCAGGGGCATCGGGATAATGACAAGTACGGACAGCATTGATGTTATTTTCTTTCATGATCCGGATGTCTTCGATCATCCTTTCACGCGATACGACATAACCGGTCAACGGGTCGAGCTCATGTCTGTCGGCTCCTTTGATCAATACCGGTTGTCCATTTATCCATATCTGGCCTTTATCTTTTTTCAATTCGATTTTTCGGAATCCCACTCGCTGAGGAATCACCTCGATCACTTTACCTGCGTTATTTTTAAGAGTAAGCAATAGAGTATAAAGATTAGGATCTTCGGCACTCCATTTCGCAGGATTCGTTACCGCCATTGTGGTGTGGATTTCTCCCTTATTATTTGGTTTGGCAATCGTTTTCCCTACCGCTTTTCCATCCTGATCCTTTAATTCCATTTCTACAACACCCCCAGCACGGGATACCCGAGCAACAATATTTAAAGAACCGTTCCGATATTGTCCATCCAAATCGGGAGTAACAAAAATATCTTCTATATGTAAAGGATTGCGGGCATACAAATAGACATCCCGGGCAATGCCGGACAACCGCCAGAAATCCTGATCCTCGAGATAGCTCCCGTCGCACCACCTGTATACCTGCATAGCGACGAGATTATTTCCTGGCTTCACATATTCCGTCACATCGAATTCGGCAGCCATTTTACTGTCTTCACTATAGCCGACAAATTTTCCGTTTACCCAAACATACAAATTGGAAGTTGCCGATCCCACATGCAAAAATACCTTTTGCCCTTTCCAATCCGCCGGTAATTCCACGGTCCGGCGATAAGAGCCGACGTGATTGTTTACTGTTTCGACTTTTGGAGGATCGGGCACAAACTGGTTCGACCAGGCATAACCGACATTCCGGTATACAGGATCACCGTAACCATTCAACTCCCAGATGCCAGGCACCGGAAAATCTACCCAATGCCGGTCTTCGAAATCCACCTGATAAAAGTTTACAGGCCGTTCGGTCTGGTCTTTCACCCAGTTGAACTTCCACATCCCATTCAGAGAAATAAAATTCGGCATCTGCACACAATCACCCAGCTCAGCCAAAGCAACCGTCGGATAAGCAAAAAAAGCAGCCCGGGCAGGCGCCCTGTTGATGGCATTTACCTCTGGATTCAACCATTCTTTTTTTTGAGCAAATGTTGTCACGGACAGACAGACACCTAAACACAGAAACAGTTTTCTCATAAGCAATTTATTTTAGTGTATAAAAAAAATCAAAATGTGCTCAAAAATAATAAATAAGCTGAACGTTTAGGTAGAAATAAACACCGCTGTATTATCGAAGTCAGAAAAAGCCGCGTAGCACAAATCAATTCCACAGTACTGACCTGCTATGTCATGGGCTTCGAAGTCCTGATTTTCCTCTTCAATGGATGGCAAACCAATGGTATCCGCCTGGCGTCAAACAGAACGACCAGGCTTTATATCCCCAGGTTAGCGCTTCCGGCTACGGCTATTCCATATAACTGGAATGATCCCAACAATGTGTACAGAGTTGTTCTTTCGGCAAACCTATCGATTTCACCAAATCGTCCAAACGCTGAAATTGTAAAGAATCTAATTGTAAATGCTGGCACATCACCTTTACCATTTCTTTGTATTTATCGGAATCCGGATCCGAATAAGGTTTCAAAATCTCTTCGGTCAGTTCGGAAGTACCTTCTAGATCGCGGATTACACGGCGGGCGAACAGATCGAACGTGGACCGGGAAGTAGAAAAATTCAGGAAACGGCAAGGATAAATCAAAGGTGGACAAGCAATTCGAATATGTACCTCCTTTACGCCGCACTCCCTCAATTTCACTACATTATCTTTTAATTGGGTACCCCTCACGATAGAATCATCCAAAAAAACGATTTTCGCATCCCGGGTAAAGGCTTCGTTCGGTAACAACTTCATCTTGGCTACCAAATCGCGCATATTCTGATTCTGCGGCATAAAACTACGCGGCCAGGTCGGGGTATATTTTACAAAAGGCCGCTTGTAAGGAATTCCTTTTTCATTCGCATATCCAATAGCATGCCCAACACCCGAATCGGGAATGCCAGCAGCAAAATCCGGCATCAATTCATCCCGCTGAGCCATAGCAGCTCCGCAACGGTAACGGGCATCTTCAACATTGATCCCTTCGTAGTAGGCCGACGGATAACCGTAGTAGACCCATAAGAAGGAACATACCTGTTTACGACACCCCGGCGCAACGATGGTGGTGATACCGTCCTTGGATACCCGAACCGCTTCATGTGGCCCCAGATCCCGAACAATCGTATAGCCCAAATTGGTAAACGACGAACTTTCGCTCGCCACGACATATCCGAATTCATTCTTCCCGATGATGATGGGCGTACGTCCGAATTTATCCCGGGCAGCATAAATACAACTGTCCGTCAGAATTAAAAACGAGCAGGAACCTTTTACGGTACGGTATACGTTTTCAATTCCCTCCTTAAATGTTTCTCCTTTGTTGATCAATATGCTGATAACCTCCGTCGGATTGATTGCAGAGCCCGACATCTCGGCAAAATGGATTTTCTCTTGGAGTAATTGAGCGGATATTTCTTCCAAATTATCGATGCGGCCGACAACTACTACCGCAAAACGGCCCAAATGAGAAGTAACGGTGATCGGCTGCGACTCCATATCACTGATGATTCCGATGCCTTGATAGGAACCCATAAAACGTTCCAACTCAGGTTCGAATTTATTCCGGAAATAAGCACTTTCGATGCTATGGATGGACCGGACAAAATCCTCTCCGTTATAAAATGCCATACCGGCTTTTTTTGTACCCAGATGTGAATGATAATCGGTGCCGTAGAAAACATCGGCAACACATTCTTTGCGTGAAACGCAACCAAAAAATCCGCTCATATAATTGTAGTCATTGATTTAGCAACGCAAAAATATAATAAATCTCCGAATAATAAAACGGGGAAAAACGCCGAATTTATCGTCCTGACATCTTTTTCAATAAACGAATATGCCACGGAAAATGACATGAAGATTCTACCAAGCATTTTTAGGCAATCTCTTCATTCAATTTATGAAAAGCCTATCTTTGTAAATTATATATCAACCTTTGTTTTTGTGGATTTCTATCCCAACCATCGTATAGAGGGTGTCGATATTTTAACCTATTCATACGATTATTCCAACTTTTTTTATAATTTTGCGGCTTATTATAAAAAGTGTGCTTATCATGAAACGCCTTGACTTTCAACCGGTATTATGGGATACCGTTAAGAATTATAACAAAGAAAAATTTTTCGCCGACTTAATGGCTGGTATTATTGTCGGTATTGTAGCCCTACCGTTAGCCATTGCTTTCGGTATTGCTTCAGGAGTAAGTCCGGAACAAGGCCTCATCACCGCTATTATTGCCGGATTTATCATCTCTTTTTTGGGAGGTAGTCCTGTGCAAATCGGCGGCCCTACTGGTGCTTTCATCATTATCGTTTATGGTATTATTCAGCAATTCGGTGTGGAAGGCCTGGCCATTGCTACCGTTATGGCAGGGATTATGCTGATATTGATGGGCGTTTTCAAATTGGGATCTATTATTCGGTTTATCCCTTACCCAATTGTCGTTGGTTTTACCAGCGGTATCGCCCTTACCATTTTCACAACCCAAATCAAAGACCTTTTCGGTCTGACAATGGACAAAGTACCTGCCGATTTTATTTCCAAATGGCTGGCCTATTTTGAGAGTTTCGGCACAACCAATTGGATTGCTTTGGCTGTGGGCATAGGAAGTATTCTGTTGATTATCATCACTCCGAAATTTTCAAAGAAAATACCGGGCTCCCTGATTGCCATTATCGTCATGACGGTGATTAGTTATCTTCTACGTTATCATCTGGGCATCACGGATTTAGAAACCATCGGCGATCGTTTTGAAATCAAAGCGAGCCTCCCTACACCTAACGGTTTGTCTTTTAATATGGAGACTATCAATCAACTACTTCCAGCAGCCTTTACAATCGCTATTCTGGGAGCTATCGAATCGCTTCTTTCAGCAACTGTTGCGGACGGAGTTACGGGACAAAAACATAATTCCAACACTGAGTTGATCGCTCAAGGAGCTGCCAATTTCATCGTTCCTTTTTTCGGAGGTATACCTGCTACCGGAGCCATCGCCCGCACCATGACTAATATCAATAATGGCGGTCGTACACCTGTGGCCGGTTTAATCCATGCTGTAGTCTTGCTGCTGATCCTGCTTTTCCTCGGTCCCCTGACGAAGCATATTCCTATGGCTTGTCTGGCTGGCGTGCTGGTTATCGTTTCTTATAATATGAGTGAATGGCGTACGTTCAAGTCTTTGATGAAAAACTCCCGATCAGATGTCACCGTGCTGCTCACCACTTTCTTGCTGACAGTTATTTTTGACCTAACGATCGCTATCGAGATCGGTTTGCTGCTGGCTCTGGTATTATTTATGAAACGGATGAGTGAAGTCACCCATATTACTGTAGCTAAAGATCAACTTGACTTATCCCATGAAGGTGAAATTTACCATGAAGAAGAAAAACTCAGTGTGCCTGCAGGAATCGAAGTATATGAAATCGACGGTCCCTTCTTCTTCGGTGTGGCCAATAAATTTGACGAATGCATGAAAACTATCGGCGACAAGCCAAGTATTCGCATTATTCGCATGCGAAAAGTACCTTTTATGGATACTACCGGATTGCACAACCTGGAAAGTCTTTACCGCCTATCGACGAGAGAGAAGATACAAGTGGTCCTTTCCGGGGTAAACGAACAGGTAAAAGAAACCTTAGTTAAATCCTCTTTTGCCCAGACTATCGGAGAAGAAAATATTTGTAGTAATATCCACGAAGCGCTGAAACGGGCAGAAAACCTTCTAAGTACGAAGAAATAAAACCGAACTGTTTCTGAAGTTTTTATCTAACTTCAGGAACAGTTCGAAATAATCAGAATCCGAAATCATCCAGAATTACTTCTTTCTTTTCCGACTCTATAAAAGCTTTTGCCTGTAAATGTTCAGGATTTCCCTCTATATAAATGGCCCGGAAAGGCCTTACAGGACAGACGTACTCACAACCTCCGCAACCGACACATATATCCGGATTGACTGAAGGGATGGTTAATCCATTTTTGTAGGGAACCATACTGACCGCTTGAGTCGGACAATGTTCGGAACAAGCACCGCAACTCGTTTCGTCGGCAAAAACGATACAGTTTTCCCGGACAAACACCACCCGCCCCATTTGCAGTTTGTGTTTTTCCTCTTTTGTCAAAGGCAATAAAGCACCATTCGGACATACCTCCGAACAAACGGTACAATCGAAATTACAGAAACCATGTTCAAAATCCATTTTAGGTTGCATCATTCCTCCCAATCCATAGTCCATAAAAGCAGGTTTTAACACCTTTGACGGACATTTGGCCACACAAAGATGGCAAGCGGTACAATGATCCAGAAGATGACGGGCACTCTGAGAGCCAGGAGGACTCAAGGGATGTTGTTTTTTCCAGGGTTTATTATTTTTTACGATGGTTTGTGCTTGTGCTAAAGCCTTATCGGGCAAAGCCATCACTAAGGCGCCGACGGTTGCGACAAACCGGCGTTTTGAGGTGTCGGTCTCCGGCTCCACTCGTTTTTTCTTCCAAGCAAACCGATACTTTATTCCTTGTTTGTGGCAGGCGGATAAACAATTAAAACAATCTACACAACGGCTATGATCGATTTTTTTCGTTTTGCTATCAATACACGCCGCTTTACATTTTTTCTCACACAAACCGCAAGAGACACAGGCTTGCTTATCGATTTCAACCTTTCCCAGAGAATAGCGGGACAGAAAACCCAAAAATGTTCCAACGGGACATACGGTATTACACCAGGTACGCCCATACCTCCAAGCAAGCCACGTAATCACTCCAAAAGTCAATAATCCTACCACGAGAGAAACTCCGCTCAAGACATAGATATCTACATGGTAAAAGGTATAATTACCCAAACCATTGAATACCCAAGCCAGCAAATTGTTAAGAGCCAGATAAACCGGACGAAAAACATGTACAACCATTCGCCCGAAAGCACTGTATGGATCGAGCAAGCTTAACAAAACAGTAGCACCCGATAAAAAGGCAATAACGACTATGATCAACACACCATATCGCAATGTCCGGTTTTCCCGGCTAAAAACATATCGTTTCTTCCGGTTTACTTTTTTTGCCAGCCAAGCTACTACATCCTGAAAAATACCTAATGGACAAATAACTGAACAATAAATACGTCCGAATACCAAGGTGACCAAGATTAAAGCAACGACGACAAGCAGGCTCCCGGCCAGCAAGGCAGGAACCAATTGCAGACGGGCTAAATTCAGCCATCCATCGGTCCATCCGGCAAAATCCAGAAAATAAAAGGTAAACAGTAAGCCTGTTATCCCAGCAAGCAGAAAGCGTAATTTTTTTAGCATACGCAAATGATTATTTTTCTATAAAAAAAAGCTTCGTAACCTCAGATTTTTATTCTTTTCACTTTCAGGCTATCGATATTCATGGTACCGACTTTCAGCTCTTCTCCTTTAGCTAAATGACCGACAACTTCCAAGGGCATCGCTTCCACCTGATTGAAAAATTTAGTAGCAGCCGTATCGACAGCAACGATGTCGGTTGACATAAATAAACTCTTCGTGAGCACGACGTCTGCAGCCGACTTTCCACGAGGGCCGTTGGTCTTCATCATTCGATAGGCATCCACCACATTCAGGATTGCCGGTTTATTGATTGTACAGATATCGGCGATACATTGCTGTAAATCGTTTTTGTGAAAAAATCCTCTATCCCAGACTATCCCCATGTGGTTTTTCATCGAAATTGTCATTTTCGCCCCACCATGGTTTTTCAGAATCGGCACATTGATCCACACATCGCAATCTAAAATGGCCTTGTGTACTTTTGCCGTTTTGAGGTTCTTTCCATGGGGTAAACTGACTTCGCGGTAGTAGGATTCCTCATGGGCCGGCATTACCTTTGCCCCGGCTGCTTTCGCCGCATCTTCTATGCCACTGTTTTTATAACATTTACGCCAATCGTCGCAGGTATGGTCGAATACCACCACCTCTTCAGCCCCAGCTGCAAAACATTGGTTAATAATTTCTACTATTAATTCCGGATTTGTATTTCCAGCCAGTTCCGGCACCTTGTCCCAACCGATATTCGGTTTTACAACCACCTTTTGTCCGGGCTTCACAAACTTGCCAATACCACCAAATTCGGTGATCGCCCGGCGAAACATCTCTGCCGGTTCACCTCCCATCACCGCCACCAAATCACAGTCGGCAGCCGACCCCGGTAAAGCGTGAGCCATAATATCCATTACACCATCCCATTTCAAGGTAGTTGCCACTCCCGTCAAAGCCAGTGTCTTCAAAAATTCTCGTCTATTCATAAATTCGGATCTATTTTCCAGTTACGCCGTCCCTGCTCTGTCGAACCAAGGCGAACGTACTGTTGTTTTCAAATGATTTCTGTTTTTCGACTCTCAAAGTTTATACCCGGCCAGGCATTTCAATACAAACCATCCGAGAAGGATCTGGATCGCCATTCCCGGATATCCCAGACGGAAATCCTGCACAGCAGCGTCCCATTCACCCGTCAACCCCCATTCGGCCAAGCTCCCGAAAAGCTGATAGATAACTACTACCGCTGTTATATGCAAAAGAGATAGTTTGGCTGTTTTTCCTGCAATCCAGGCAGCAGCGCAGGCCAAGAGAGAAGATTTGACCAAAAGCACCGGCAATACAACCAACGAAGGCATTCCAAACAAAAAATAATTGCACAGAGGCGATAAAATGGCTGTCAATAACCCTACTTTCAAACCAAATTTATAAGCCCCGATCAGCGTAAAGAAATAAATGGGCAAGAGGATCTTTCCTCCTTCAGGTACCAGATGACACAACTGAGGCAATAAAATATTCCCAGCTACAAAAAGAATAGCAAACAAATAAGTCCGCACATTAGCGGCAGAAAGACGAATCTGCCGGAATTGAACAACTGCTGTCATTTTTTTATATTTTTAATTTAACACCTCAAATATACATTTTTTGAAATTATTCCTATAGCATTAAAAAGAAACTTTCTATCTTTGGAATATGAAAATCTTAGGAAATATTATCTGGCTGGTATTCGGAGGCCTTATCGTGGCCCTGCAATATTTTATTTCGAGCGTCGGGTTATTCATCACGATCATCGGAATCCCATTCGGTTTGCAAACCATAAAACTAGGAATCCTGGCTTTATGGCCTTTCGGCAGCGAAGTGGTTCACCTAGAATCACCGCATGGTTGTTTGGCTACACTCATGAATATCATCTGGTTTTTTATCGGGGGAATATGGATTTTTCTTTCCCACATTTTTTGGGGTGTATTATTTTGTATTACTATTATCGGTATTCCATTCGGCCTGCAACATTTCAAACTGGCGGGCTTGGCACTTACTCCATTCGGACACGAGGTGAGATGACAGCTGACAGATGGAGAGGATTTCTCATACCAGTAGAATGCTGATTGCAATACCACAGTAAATGAAGGCTTCTGCCACATTTACGCCTAATGCTATCCGTGGATTTTGCATCAGACGGCGGGCCAAGCGATCAGCCAGAACAGCTACTACAGAAAAAATCAGAAAAGCCTGTACCATAAATATCAATCCCAGTAGTAACATCTGAGGTATCGGATTTTCTATTTCTTTATTGATAAATTGAGGGAAAAAAGCCAGAAAAAATAAAATCACTTTGGGATTAAGTACATTCATCAGAATACCTTTCCGGTAAAGTTTTCCGCTAACAGCTTGTATTGTATTTAGTTCAAAATGGTTTTTATACCGCGCCAGGAAAGCTTTTATGCCCAGATACAGCAAATAAGCCGCTCCGGCAAATTTAAGGATGGTGAAAGCAACCGGAGAGTTCATCAACAAAACGGACACTCCCAAGCTGACTGCCGCCACATGGACTATCAAACCGGTGCACAAACCGGCAGCAAATACAATGCCTGCTTTCTGGCCCCGTGTTATACTTTGCGTAATGACAAATAAAATATCCGGCCCAGGCATCAGTGTCAAAAGCACCGCAGCACTGATAAAACCCCACAAATTCATAAATGACAGATTTTTTTTAAGGATTATATATAAAATCCTCAAATATAAAAGTATTTTTGCGAGTATACTAACATACTCCTGTATAAATGTACAAATGTAATCATGTACCTATGAGGGTATGAGATTCCATCGGTACATCAGCACATGGATAGATCAGTACATTTAAATTAATTTATTATGATTTCGTCTATACTTTTTATTGTCATTATCCTGTATGCTATCATCGCTTACAACAATCTAACCCGCAAAAGAAATAATGTTGACAATGCTTTCGGTTCTATTGATGCCATGCTGAAAAAACGTTTCGATTTGATCCCTAATCTGGTCGCAACCATACAGCAATATGCCGACCATGAAAAAGCAACTTTTACCCAGATAACAGCATTACGCACCAAAAGTTATGATCAGTTGGGTGAGAGTGAAAAGGCAGAGTTCGACCGGACATTCAATGCTGCGCGCCGCAGTTTTTTTATGGTAGCAGAGAACTACCCCCAACTACGTGCTTCTGAAAATTTCATGCACCTTCAACGGGCACTGAATGAAACTGAAGAACAGTTATCGGCATCCCGGCGCACTTATAATGCTGCCGTTACGGACTATAACAATGCCGTGATGACTTTTCCTTCCAGCATTGTAGCCAATATTTTCAGTTTCACTAAAAAAGAGGTGTTAACTATTCCGGAAGAAGAAAGAAGTGCCCCAAACGTTAAAAAATTATTTCAATCATAAATGGAACCCAATTTTGCCACTCTTTATGAAAGTCTGCGTCCTACTTTGGAACAACTGGAAGCCAAAAGACTGGAACTAAAAAGTAAGGGAACCAAAACGGGGCTGATTGCCGGAGGGATTTGTTTGCTGATCGGTTGCGCCATTACAATCTGGAGCAATACAAGCCCTATCGGCCTGGCGATATCGCTGATTATCGGTTTGCTTGTCTTTGCAGGCTGTATTCACAGTCAATCAAGTGAACTATGTGCTTATTATAAACGAAATATTATCGCCACTTTGGTGACTCATCTTTGTCCCAATGCCCGATACCAGCCGGAACAAGGTATTTCCGAACAAATCTTTATAAAAAGCGGTCTGTTTTCGACCCCACCAGACCGTTATCACAGCGAAGACCTGATTTCCGGACAAATCGATAAAACCGTATTTCTCTGTTCGGAGATCGTCGCAGAAGAAAAAAGAGTAACCCATGACAACAAAGGACATACGCATACTCATTGGGTAGATATTTTCCATGGTTTTTTCTTTGTCGCCGATTTTCAAAAAGATTTCCAAGGACAAACGCTGGTTTTCCGCAATACCTGGATTAAACTTCGACCAGGAAGACAACGGGTAAAACTGGAAAATTCGGAGTTCGAGAAAAGTTTTGATGTTTATTCTACTGATCAGGTAGAAGCCCGGTACCTGCTTACCCCCCGGATGATGGAACAGTTATTGACTCTCGACCGAAAGTTTCCAGGCAAAATAACGGTTAGCTTTTATAACTCCAATGTGATCATTGCCATTCCGGATTCCAGAAATCATTTTGAGACAAATATCTGGAAATCCCAGCTTCATAATACTGATATTCAGCAGGAATTTCAAACCCTGGTCACACTTCTCAGTATTGTGAACGACCTGAATCTGAATCTTCGGATATGGACAAAAGAGTAGAGCACTTAAAAACAAACTTTCAATACCCGAATACGTTATATAGCTAATAAACTTTGCATCCGCTTATGCTATTGAATCTTATTTTTCTAATTGCAGGTCTGATTATCCTGATGTACGGGGCCAATTTTCTGGTTGACGGAGGAGCTGCCCTCGCTCATCGGTTAAGGATATCTACTATGGTAATCGGCCTGACGGTCGTTGCTTTCGGTACCTCGACACCGGAATTAGTAGTCAATATCGTATCTTCTGCCGACGGTAGCTCAGCTCTGGCATTGGGGAATGTTTTAGGGAGTAACATTTTCAACGTACTGGCAATCCTGGGTACTACCGCTTTGATTACTCCCTTAAGTGTTACCAAGACCACAACGTGGGTGGAAATCCCTCTGGCAGTTTTTGCCGCCATATTGGTACTGATTCTGGTTAATGGAGAACCCAGCGATACGATCACCCGGGCTGAAGGAATCTGTCTGCTTTGTTTTTTCGTGATCTTCCTGTCATACACCCTGGTGTTGGCCAAGTATGGCGTAGCAGGTAATGGAGAAGAAGTAACCATCAAGAATTACACTTTAGGAAAATCGATTCTTTTTATCCTACTAGGACTAGCCGGTTTGGTCGGAGGAGGCCGGCTGCTGGTAACCAATGCTGTACACATTGCTGAAAACCTGGGTATATCCGAAAGGATTATCGGTTTGACCATAGTTTCCATCGGCACCTCCTTACCAGAACTAGCCACCTCGATCATCGCCGCCCGTAAACGAAATGCCGACATAGCTATTGGTAACGTAGTGGGGTCGAATCTTTTCAACACGTTCCTAATCCTGGGTACTTCAGCAACAATCACTCCTGTGCGAACACCAGCCGGCAGCACAACCGATCTGGTTGTCAACATCATCGCTTCGGGCTTGTTGTTTCTATTTATTTTCACAGGAAAAGGACGAAAAATCAATCGTTGGGAAGGGGCTGTTTTTCTGGCATTATATATCGGATATCTGATTTTTATCCTGAACAAAATTGAATAATTTAATCATCCGATTCACGATAAAAGAGAGATTTCACTAATTTTGTATAATAAACTAATAATAAATTATTACGAAAATGAAAAAAGGGTATATCGTTCTGATTGTCATCGCCATCATTGTGCTGGGGATTTTCTTTTGGTTTAAAGGTTCGTACAATGGTATGGTAAATATGCGTGAAGAAGTAGCGGCTCAATGGTCGAATGTCGAAAACCAATATCAACGCCGTCTCGATCTGATTCCTAATTTGGTAAATACCGTAAAAGGGTATGCCTCACACGAAGAAAATACGCTGACCGATGTAGTCAATGCCCGGGCCAAAGCCACACAAATGCAGATCAATCTGGACCAATTGGATGAAGCCAGCATAAAGAAACTCAACAACGTACAAGGAGAATTATCTTCGGCACTTTCCCGTTTGCTGGCAATCTCAGAAAACTATCCGGATCTGAAAGCCAACCAGAATTTTCTGGATTTACAAGCCCAACTGGAAGGTACGGAAAACCGCATTGCCGTTGAACGCCGCAAATTCAACGATGTAGCTCGCAGTTATAATGCCTACATCCAGCAATTTCCCAAAAATATCCTGGCGGGCATGTTCGGTTTTACACCGAAACCTTATTTCGAAGCCAATGCTGGAGCCGAAAACGCCCCTAAAGTAGAATTTTAATTCAATTTGTATGTCCCCATCCAGTTATTTCACATCCGAACAAAAGGCAACCATGGTGGCAGCCATCCAGGAAGCTGAAAAAAATACTTCCGGAGAAATCCGTATCCATTTTGATAATCATACCAAAAAGGAAGTACTCGACCGGGCGGCAGAAGTTTTTGCCGAACTAAAAATGCATAAGACAGCTTTACGAAATGGGGTATTGATTTACGTCGCTTTACAGGACCACCGTCTGGCTATCCTGGGAGATGCCGGCATAAATAGTAAAGTGCCTGCGAATTTTTGGGATGCAATCAAAAACCGGATGGTTGAAAAGTGTAAGACCGGCCTCATCTGCGAGGCTGTATGTGAAGCGGCGATTGCTGTAGGGAAACAACTCAAAACCTTTTTTCCCTACGAAGCAGGCGATGTTAACGAACTTCCGGACGATATCTCATTTAAGGATTAAAAAGGCCCCATTATGAAATATTTATATTCTTTATTCGCAGTTCTGATTTTCTTCCTCACGGCAGGAGCCCAAGATTTTCCGGAACCCATGATACCCCGACAGATCGTAAACGATTTTACGGGTCTGTTCACGTCCCAACAAAAAAATGCACTGGAACAGAAACTCAGAAATTTCAACGATACTTCTTCTACTCAAATTGCTGTAGTCACCGTTCCCAGCCTTCAGGGATACGATCCCAACGATTACGCCCAGCGCCTGGCCGAAAAATGGGGAATCGGGCAGAAAGGAAAAGATAACGGTATTTTGATCCTGGTAAAGCCTAAAACACAACGTGAAAAAGGCCAGGTAGCCATAGCTGTCGGTTATGGCCTGGAAGGAGTGGTACCCGATGCGATTGCTTCACGGATTGTCCGGAACGAAATTATCCCAGAATTCCAACAAGCTAATTATTATGCCGGTATCGATAAAGCGACAAATGTACTGATGCAGCTAAGCGGTGGTGAATTCACCGCCGAACAATACGCAAACAAAGACAGAGAGGGTGCCGGCACTTTGATTTTTCTCCCTTTGCTCATTATCTTCCTCCTCCCTCTCCTTTTCAGAAGGCGGAGAGGATATACCACCGGTAGCCATGGCAGCGGCGGAGTTCCCCCGATTTTCTTCGGCGGTCTGGGGAGAGGCGGTGGAAGCAGCTTTGGCTCATTCAGCGGAGGAGGAGGTTCCTTCGGTGGTTTCGGTGGTGGTAGTTTTGGAGGAGGAGGGGCCAGCGGGAGTTGGTAAAAAAAAGTCGATCTGTCGGATTCCAAAAGTTCGGAAACGACAGATCGACTTTTTTTTACCTATCAATATTTGGTATCCGATTTTTCCAATTCTTCAGCAGATATCGGACGTCGGGTCATATTTCTCCAAACGTACCAGATATAAAATATGACTATCGGGATAATTAACGATACCCACGACATTGCCTCGAGGGTATACTGAGAAGAGGAAGCATTATAAATCGTCAAAGAAGAAGACGGATCAGTATAGGACGGATAAAAAGAGGTACCATTGAATCCAGCCATGATAAACAAAGTAATTACAGTTAATAATACCCCTATACCTTCGAACCAGATTCCTTTACGCCAATAAGGTTGCATCAAAGCCCGAACGATACCATACAAAACAAGTAGTACCCCGATAAAAAAAATCAGGCTGTTTACCGGCATCCCGATAAAATTATACCAATATTTATAAGCCATAGGCACTATTTTTCCTTCGGTACTGATTCCATATCCTTCTCCTGTTAAAACGATCCCTAGAAAAACTAAAAAAGTAATCACAAAAGGCACTGCATTATAAAGCAACTGTTTATGGATTCGCTGCGTGATCGCTTCATTATCGATAACAATCCGGAAATAAAGACAAGCAGTAACCCGAGCCAGAAAAAAGACAGCAAAGGCCAGCATATAATTGGTAAAAACGAACAAGGCATCCAGCCCTCTCCAAGGTGTCAGCCATTCTACTTCCTGATTAGGCCCCAAACGAAAAGGCGAACCGGTAAAAAAAGTGGCAACTACCGCCCCCAACAATAAGGGACCGGCAAAACCATTAATCATCAGAAATACTTCGTACGTGCGTGCCCCCAGGAAATTACGGGGTTTACTCCGGTATTCAAACGACACAGCCTGAAAGACAAAACAAAACAAAATCAGCATCCACACCACGTATGCCCCTCCGAAACTAGTCGAGTAAAATAAAGGGAAACTGGCAAAAAAAGCTCCCCCAAAAACCACTAAGGTGGTAAAAGTCAATTCCCATTTATGGCCTAAAGTATTTACGATCAAATCCCGCTCTTCTTTAGTTTTTCCCAACGTATACAGTAAACTCTGTCCTCCCTGAACAAACAACAGAAATACCAGAGCGCCTGCTAAAACAGAGATCAGTATCCACCAATAATGTTGCAACAGATACAATGTATGATCTACCTGGAGAAGTCTGCAATATTGTAATAAATAAAATTCCATAATTGAATTGTTTTAAGTTAATAAGATTAAATGCGGGGTTCGGTTACACCTTTCCGGATCTGAGCAAACATAATGCCGATTTCTGCGATCAACAACAAAGTAAACAACACAGCAAACATCCAGAACGTCGTGACCACCCAGCCCGAAGCGATACGGGTAACCGCCACATTAGTAGGCATCAAGTCCTGAACCACCCAAGGCTGACGCCCGACTTCGGCGACAATCCAACCACATTGCGAAGCCACGTATGCCAAAGGCACGCATACAATCGCCAGATAAGGAATCACCCGGAATTTATCGAATTTCCGTGTCCTGGCATACCACCAAGCTAAGGCGAACAACAATACAAACAACAAGCCCAGTCCGACCATAATACGGAAACTATAAAACACTAACGAAACAGGGGGGATGACATCATATGGCGAATTCAAATAACCATATCCGAAATCAGGATAATTTTTCTTCAGCAAAGCAAGCGACTCTGTAGCCAGATTATCGTTTTTTTCTTTCACAGCCTGTCTATAGATTTTCAATGCTTCTATCGCCTTGCGACCGTTAGCCATTCGTTGTTCTACAGAAGGATATACTTTCCCTTCATAAGAAGTATATCCTTCCAGGATATCTTCTATTCCCGGCACAAAAGCATCCCCGTGCCGATAGCCTAAAAACGACAGCATCTTCGGGATGGTGATTCCATAATTAACGGTTCGCATCCGGTCGGAGAGCAATTCGGGATCTTTTTCCGAAATACCGATGATGGTAAGCCCTACACCATTTCCGCCCTTATTCAGCCCTTCCATCACTGCTAATTTCATCGGTTGTGTCCGGGTCACGTCCTGCGCGCTGGTATCTCCCGTAAATATGGTAGCCAAAATACTCAGAAAACCGAACACCGAGGCCAACAAGATACTTTTCCGGGCAAATTCCAAATGCCGTTTTTTCAATATAAACCAAGCACTAACCCCGATCACAAAGCAAGCTGATAAAGTATAAGCCGAAGTGACGGTATGGAAAAATTTATTCATCGCGGTCGGAGACAATAACACCGCCCAGAAATCCGACATCTCGTTTCGGGCAGTCTCTGGATTGAATTCCATCCCTACAGGATTTTGCATCCAAGCATTCGCAACCAGGATCCATAAAGCAGAGATGTTCGAACCCAGAAAAACCATCCACGTGGAAGTCAGGTGAAATCCACGACTGACTTTTTTCCAACCGAGAAACATCACCGCAAAAAACGTAGCCTCTAAAAAGAAAGCAAACAATCCTTCGATGGCCAGCGGTGCCCCAAAAATATCACCGACGAACCAGGAATAATTCGACCAGTTGGAGCCAAACTGAAATTCCAGGATCAAACCAGTAGCAATCCCGATGGCAAAATTAACAGCAAAGAGTTTCATCCAGAATTTAGTGGCATGCAACCATTCTTCTTTTCCGGTCCTGACCCACATCGTTTCCATAATGGCCAGTAAAAACGAAAGTCCCAAAGTCAAAGGAACGAACATATAATGGTAAATGGCAGTCATCGCAAATTGCCAGCGCGACCATTCCACTAAAGATGCAGAGGTAATTTCAGCTATCATATAGTTAAGGTTTATTGATTAGTATATTCAGGACATGCTCACTTTTTTCCTGATCCGACGTATACTGCTTATTCAGATAATCAGGCATTAATAATAACTTAAATACGACAAACATGATCAATAATTTAGCCAGCACAATGGCAAGCAGCAAGCGGCCCCATCGGGGCAGATGGCGAAAACCTTCGCAGTAAATATTCCAAAGACGCTTCAGCATGGCTCTCTCTTTATAATTCGATTGAAATAAACGTAATAAAGATATAAATGTTTTTAATCTAAAGAAATATCAACTTAAATTATTTATTTTTGATGGTTCAAAAAAGATACGGCCGACCGAATCTCTATAATAACAGAGGAATGAACACAACAACCAAATACATTCTGGGTATTGTTGCATTGGGTGTGACAATCTTTTTTTCGTGGTATTTTTTCTCGATTATTATTTATATTCTTATTGCCGCAGTTATCTCTTTCATCGGAAAACCCATTATCGATTTACTGGGCAAAGTGAAGTTCAAAGGTTATCACCTCCCCAATGCCTTAAAAGCCGGTATCACCGTTTTATGCCTGTGGGGACTGTTTATTCTTTTTTTTAGTACGATTATCCCGCTGGCGATGCGGGAATTCCAGTCGCTGGAGGACATCAGTGTAACGAATATCGTTAACGAACTTCAAACACCGATCGAGGATGCCGGAAATTTCATGAAAAGACACGGACTACTGGAAGAAGACAAGGACATCCAGGTTTCTATGACCGAAGCTTTGAGCAATACTTTTCAGATCGAGGAACTGAAAACCTGGTTTAGCAGAGCTGTCGGTACTGTGAGTGATATCTTCGTCGCTCTCTTCTCCATCACCTTTATTCTGTTTTTCTTTTTAAAAGACAGTCGTTTATTTTCCGGAATGGTGATGGCTGTCGTACCTTCGCGCTATGAAGAACAGGCCCGCAATGCCCTTGATTCTATACAAAAATTGTTAGTGCGTTATTTCGTGGGATTGTTGCTGGAAGTACTGGGAGTAATGACCCTGAATACGCTGGGGCTTACCATCGTGGGATTGAGTTTCAACAATGCCGTTGTTATCGGGCTCATTACCGGCATTCTAAATGTCATCCCTTATATCGGTCCTTTGATCGGGATTTGTTTCGGCTTGCTCGTCGGGATCGTCCTCAATCTGAATATGGAATTCTACCATGAGATGTTGCCTTTATTGCTTTATATGACACTCGTGATGCTTTTAACTCAATTAATAGACAATGTGGTTTTCCAACCCTGCATTTACGGCAATAGTGTCCATGCTCATCCGCTGGAAATCTTTCTGGTCATCTTGATTGCCGGCAGTATTGCTGGCATTCCGGGCATGATCCTGGCTATACCCTCTTACACCGTCCTTCGGGTGATCCTGAAAGAATTTTTCAATAAATACAAATTAGTGAAAAAACTCACACAAAGTCTGAACGAATAAGATATCTCTTGCAAAGGGACAATCGTGCCGTATTGCTGAAATGATAATACCTTACTAATATTTCGTTAGCCAAGCTCTGGAAACGAAACTTTGCTGACGTTTGCCGGATCAGCGAAAGAAAGCCGAAAAAGCCGGGAAAGTCCCGGCTCTTTCGACTTCTTCAGCCCCTTTGACTCTTGCCCAACAATTATTGCTTGTCGTGAGGCGGTACGAACAACATCCAACCCCTATTCCAGTAGAGATTCGAACCGATTACTTCATCGGCCCGGTAATAGCGATTAGCCCCCATCGGAGTACCGTCGGCATAAACCATGTCTATCCCCCACGGATCGTGTACCTCAAACCAAACTTGTCCATTAACCACACAATATCCTTTTAGGATAATAAAATGTCCGGCATCCCAACCGTTGGTATGATAAAACTTATCCGTATGATACCCTTTATCAGAGAAGCGTTGCTCGGTAATCCAAGAAATATCAAGGCAACAAAGAGC
>JAETOX010000144.1 GCA_021771575.1 Bacteroides sp.
TATGACTCGTGATAAGCAGGTAGCCATGCCCTACGTATCGCAAGATCTTTATCTTTTCGAGGATGCCGTGACTTTTGAAATAGAATGTACCACCTCCGGTGCCGAATTACACTACACACTGGACGGTAGTGAGCCTACTCTGCTTTCGCCCTTGTATCATGAAGCGATTTGTTTGGATTCTTCTGCAATTCTTCGTGTGAAGGGGTTCAAGGAGGGGTATCTTCCTAGCCGGTTGCTGGAGTTACCAGCTGTAAAGGCTGTGTATCGTCCCGCTGAAAAGCCACACGATCTAAATAAAGGTTTTCGCTATCGCTATTATGAGGGTAAATTTACCAGTGTGGAGGATATGACAAAAATACAGCCCCTGGATTCTGGTTATATGCCTGTGATTCGTATTGACCAGGCCCTTTGTGAAGATCACTATGGTTACATTTGGGAAGGATGGGTTGAGGCGCCTTCAAGAGGAGTTTACGAGTTCGAGTTGAAATCGGACGATGGGAGTATACTCTACATTGGTGACCAGAAAGTAGTCGATAACGATGGTTCACATGCTGCCGTATCGGCGTTCGGACGCGTTGCCTTGCAACAAGGTTATCACCCTTTTCGACTCCTCTACTTTGAAGACTATGAGGGGCAGACTTTGGAGTGGAAATTTGAAAAAGTTGTTCGTTCCGGTAAATATATAAGTAAATAAATAATCAATAATATAGTTTGAAACATGAGAAAAACAGTATGCTTATTAGTATGTGTAATGGTAGTCTGTGTATCGGCTGGTGCGCAGGGTGTGAAATTTAAATCGGGTACATGGGATAAAATTCTGGCACAGGCGAAAAAGAAAGATAAAATTGTTTTCGTGGATGTTTACACTGCTTGGTGTGGTCCTTGTAAGCAAGTAGCAAATAAGGTTTTCCCCCAAAGGGAGGTAGGAACATTCTATAACTCGAATTTTATCAATTATAAAATAGATGCCGAAAGTCCGGAGGGTAAGCAATTCACGGAAAAATATCCGGTAAACGCTTATCCAACGTTTTATTTTATCAATGGTAAAGGAGAGGTGGTGAATAAAATGACTGGAGCCGGAAATGCCGAGTGGTTTATCTCTGAAGGTAAAATGGTTGTTCTGTATGCTCGTCACGGGGGAAAAGAGAATTTTATGGCTTCCATAAAGAATGGTACCGCTGATCGGGATATGCTGTACGAATACTATCGATCCGCCAATGAGCGTAATAAACCGGCTGCCGTGAACCTTTGTCTCAAAGCGATGACCGACGAAGAGTTGATCAGCAAAGATAATAAGTTGCTTGAAGAGATATCGCTGTATGATCGGGAACTCATGAACCGATTGGTGGATGTCATTATAAAAGCTAGCAACGATGGACGGATTTTGGACGATAATTTTTACAGGGACTTCATCTATTATGTTGTATTTCCCGTGCAGTATCAGATTTCGGTATACTTGAAGCAGAGTATTCAAACGGAAAATTGGGAACGTTTGAATGAATTGCTGGATTTGAAAGCAAAGTTCGCCGATTACGGTGGAAAGATATATCCGAATGGTAATGTGTTGGACGGAGATTTGGATATATCCCGTGGACGTGACCTGTTTTTTGCTACGCCCCAGTATGTTAAACTCTGCTATTGGGCTGAGAATCGTGTCGGCGAAGAGGAGTTCAAAACCGAATTTCCCCGTTTCATGGAGCGGTTGATGCAGGAATATCCTCTCGATACTTTGGTAAAGGCGGAGAAGGATCCTGTGATAGATGAAATACGTAAGGAAGGGTTGACCGAATTTCTTCGGTCATTTGCCAAAGGTATTTTAAAACGCGGGGAGATGACAACGGCTCGTATTGTGGAGTGGACGGATTATTTCTGGAAACTTTCGCCTTCGGATGAGCAAAACAGAGAGTTGTGCGGTCAGTGGGTACAATATGCTTATAACGCTAATCGCTTTAATGGCGTGACGGCTTTTTGTGCGGCTGATCTTCTTGCCCGAATTGGATATTTCGAGCAAGCAAAGGTTATACTGGAACAAGCGATTGCTTACCAGAAGGATATCAGGAATGACGATAAAGAACTGATGAAAGAATTAGAATTTAAGTTGCGTGATGTGAATAATCGTAAGCTGTAAAATTCTGGTTGTTGAGACAGATTTCCGCTATTTCTGTTCCTTACAAAAGGAACAAGGTAGCGGAATGATTTTTTTAACTTGTTGATACCTTTTTCCTCTGACTTAAATATTCATATTTGTCCCCTCTTGTAAAAGTAATATTCTAAACGGTAATTTGATTTGAAGGGACTGATGGTCGGTCCTATTCTGGTGCACTTATATTGCTATTGGTGTTTTTGTGACTGGTAGAGATCGAAGATATTATACAATCTACTTTTAGAAATTGAGAATTTTTTTCAGAGCATATCTTCGTAACTACCTATCTATTGTCGGAGTGGAAGAATGTTCTGCTGCGGTATAAGATACAGGTATATCGCTTGGGGCAGCCAATTGGTTTTTACGGGAAACTTCGTATTGAGCGAATAAAGCCAGGATAATCAGGACGAGGATTATCTGTATAAAATCGGTTTTTTTTGCAGATCGTTTCTTTTTCATCATAGCTTAGGTTTGTTTTTATTCTGTTTATACGTGGGAATTTGGGGAAAGAGTTGTTTTTTCCTTCAAAATTTTTAGCGAATTTGAATAATTTAAGGTATTGAAAAATTTCCTTTGATTCAATAGTATTATTGTCGGGAATATTCTAATTTTGTTTCGTGATATACAAAATTGCAAACTTTTAATAAAAATAGCGTTTATGAAATTTTTTATTGATACGGCTAATCTGGATCAGATCAGAGAGGCTAATGAAATGGGAGTATTGGACGGTGTGACTACTAACCCTTCGTTGATGGCTAAGGAAGGGATTAAAGGGGTAGAAAATTGTAAAAAACATTATGTCGAAATTTGCAATATTGTAGACGGTGATGTTAGCGCTGAAGTGATCGCTACCGATTATGAAGGAATGATTCGGGAGGGAGAAGAATTGGCAGCTTTACATCCGAATATTGTGGTGAAAGTGCCCTGTATTGCCGATGGTATTAAAGCGATCAAATATTTTACCGATAAGGGTATCCGGACCAACTGTACTTTGGTATTTTCTCCGGGGCAGGCTTTGTTGGCTGCTAAGGCAGGGGCTACTTATGTATCTCCTTTCGTAGGACGTTTGGACGATATTTCCAGTGACGGAATTGAATTGGTAGGTAAGATTGTCGATATGTACAGTTATTATGGTTTCCAGACTCAGGTTTTGGCTGCTTCTATCCGTACGACTCAGCATATAATCCAGTGTATTGAAGTCGGTGCAGATGTGGCTACCTGTCCGCTTGCTGCTATCAAAGGTTTGTTGAATCATCCCTTGACAGACAGTGGTTTGGCTAAGTTCCTCGAAGACTATAAAAAAGTGAATGCTTAAAAACGGTGCATGTATATTAAATTGTTTGAGGATAATCCCAATGAACGGGATATCCTTAAAGTAATAGATATATTGAGGGAAGGAGGGGTGATCATTTATCCGACAGATACGATTTATGCTATCGGATGTGATATTAATAGTACCAAAGCCGTACAGCGTGTGTGTCAGTTGAAAAGCGTTAAGCCCGAGAAGGCTAACTTTTCGATGATCTGTTCTGATTTGTCTAATATTGCCACCTATGCGAAAGTCAGTAATGACGTCTTTAAGGTGATGAAGCATAATTTACCGGGGCCTTTTACGTTTATTTTACCGGCTACCAGCAAATTGCCGAATGTCATGATGAACAGGAGAAAAACCATTGGAATCCGCATTCCGGATAATTATATCGTTCAGGCGATTGTCCGGGAATAAGGAAATCCTTTGCTGACCACTTCAGTGCGGGCTGATGATGAAGTGGAAGAATATATGACCGATCCCGAACTTATTTATGAAAAATATGAGAAGCAAGTGGATTTGGTAATCGACGGAGGATACGGGCAAAATGTCGCGTCTACAATTGTGGATTGTTCGACGGGGGAAATCGATATTATCCGTCAGGGCATCGGCATATTGGAATGAGAAGAATAAAAAGTATTCGCAAACGGCTGTCTCAAAGGGACAGCCGTTTGTTTATGGCATTGTTTTTGCCGTGATAGTGAGAGAACGTTTTGAAGAAAAAGCCGTAGGATAGGGTATAATAAAAACAGAGAGGAGGTTACTATGTTAGGGGATTATGTGTTACGTTTGCTTGTCGCTGGTTTGCTGGGAGGAATTATTGGCTGGGATCGGGAATACCGGGCGAAAGAAGCCGGATTGAGAACGCATTTTCTGGTTGCGTTGGGAAGTGCTTTAATTATGATTGTTTCCCAGTATGGTTTTGAGGATGTGCTGGGGAAACCGGGAATCGGATTGGATCCTAGTCGTGTTGCCGCTCAGGTGGTCAGTGGGATTGGCTTTATCGGAGCAGGAACAATCTTAATCCAGAAACAGTTTGTGCGTGGATTGACGACGGCAGCCGGGTTGTGGGCTACCTCGGGTATAGGTCTGGCGGTCGGAGGCGGTATGTATTGGATCGGAGTGTTTGCTATGGTATTGACACTGGTGGGGTTGGAATTTCTGACGGTGCTGTTTAAAAATGTAGGTGAACATAGCTCCTTATTGGTTTTCTCCACAAACGATAAGGAAAATCTGAAAAGGGTTACTAATGAATTGCATTTGAAAAACTATCGGATTGCCAGTTACGATGTGCAACATGAGCCGTTGGAACATATCGAAATTTTCCATGTGACGATGGTGATCAAAACTAAGCGCTATCTGGATGAAAGCGAATTGTTTCAGTTTATGCAAAGTCTGCCCGATCTTACCTTGGAAAGAATCTCCTGAATTATTTTTTCCAGAAAGATTTTGTAAATAACACCATAACGGTTAGGATCTCCAAGCGTCCTACCAGCATAAGGAAAGCGAGGAAAAGTTTGGCAAAATCATTCAGGTGAGCGAAAGAGGCCATCGGGCCGATACTGCCGAAACCCGGACCGACATTACTCATACTGGTAATGACAGCACTACAGGCAGTGATGATATCGTCCGTAAAAAGCGTCATGATCATGCTGCCGATAACGAAAATAATCATGAAGAGAATGGCGAATCCCATGATGCCGGTCATGACATTGGGATGTACCGTTTTGTTGTTGTATTTGACATTGATAATCCCATTGGGATGGATAATCCGTTTCAGTTCGATGAAAGAGTTTTTGAAAAGCAGATAGACACGGATCACTTTCATACCCCCAGAAGTTGAGCCTGCCGAAGAACCGATAAAGAAGAGGATAAATAGAAGCAAGCCCAGGTAAGGCGGCCAATGCAGATAATCGACAGTGGCGAATCCGGTTGTCGTCATCAAAGTAACAACCTGAAAAATAGCATCTCTCAGGCTTTTGCCTAAACCGGTCCATTGATTGAAATACAGGCAGAAACCGATGATCAGACTGGCGATCAACATAATCAGGAAATAGAGTTGAAATTCGTTATCCCGGATTAATTTACGCCAGTTGCCGCGGATGGCCGTATGTAAAAGACCGAAATTGGTACCGGCAATAAACATGAAAATGATCACGATATATTGAATATAGGCGGAATCCCAGTGAGCGATGCTGCTCTGTTTGGTCGAAAATCCTCCGGTAGCCATGGTGGTGAACGAATGGCAAATGCCATCGAACAAATTCATGCCTCCCAGCATGAGTAATAAGGTTTGCAGCAGAGTAAGTCCCGTATATAAAACCCACATTTGCCGGGCGCTGGAAGTGAATGTAAAAGAAGTTTTGCTATGTGTAGGACCGGTAATTTCGGCAACATACAGGTCCCGGCCTTCGATGCCCAGGCTAGGCAAAATAGCGATAAAGAGCATGATAATCCCTAATCCTCCCAGCCATTGGGTCAGGGAGCGCCAGAATAAGGTGGCATGGGGTAAGGATTCTATGTTATTTAATATGGACGACCCGGTTGTCGTAAAACCGGACATCGTTTCGAAAAAAGCGTCTGCAAAGGAAGGTATCGTATTTCCTAGGGTATACGGAAGGGAACCAAATAGCGAAAAGATCAGCCATACCATAGTTACTGTGAAATAACCGTCTTTTTTAGCCAATACTCGTTCTTTGATTTTTATTTTCCAGGACATAAAAATTCCCCCCACAAGGGTGATTAGCGCAGAATAAAAAAATGCCATGGCGTCCGGTTCGCCGTAGATTAAAGCCACGATAACACACAAAAAGAGAAAGGCACTTTCCAGTACAAGCAATCTTCCGATGAGGTTGGCAATGAAACGAAAATTGATCATGATTGAAAGTACTTAATCACTCTTTTTACTGCATTCGGCAGGGCGAAAATAACAACATTATCGCCTGCTTGTATCTGTACATCTCCCTTGGCAATAATCGTTTCGTTGCCACGAAATACTCCTCCGACAGTGGCATCGTCCGGGAAATGCATCTCCTGCAGGCTGTGGCGGGTAATCTTCGAGCCCGGCTGAGCTTCTAATTCGAATACTTCCGCTTCCGAGAAAGTCAGGAACTTCAAGTGTTTGACATCCACATTCATCGTATATCGGTAGATGTGTGAAGCTGCAATCAGTTTGGTGTTGATCAGGGTTCCGATACCGATGTTCTCGGCTAAATCGATATAATCGATATTTTCGACCTCAGCAACGCTTTTTTTGACCCCCATTTTTTTGGCTAATAAACAGGAGAGGATATTCGTTTCGGATGAACCCGTCAGACTGATAAAAGCATCAATATTTTTTATCCCTTCTTCCCGTAATAAAGTCAGGTCGCGACCATCTCCATTGATGACCAAGGTTGATTTTAATTTATCGGCCAGTTGAATACATTTCTCCCGATCCTTTTCGATGATTTTTACATTATAGTGTTTTTCCAGCAAAGAGGCGGTTTTTACACCGATACGGGAAGCTCCGACAATGACGATATTTTTGATTTCGAATCGTTCTTT
>JAETOX010000145.1 GCA_021771575.1 Bacteroides sp.
CGGAACAAAAACAATAAAACAATAAACATAAGGATAAATGTCAAAGGTAAATTGGCAGCCATAGCAGCATTCGATTCTTCCTGAGTTTCGTTTTCCCCAAAAGTCTGCATTCGGTATCCCTGTGGGATCGTCATTTCCTGTTCGAGTGCTTTCCGCACTTGAGAGAAAGCAGCCATTGTATTCGCCCCTCGTTTAGAATCGCATTGGGCCATCATTACTTTTTCCCGATTATATCGCTTGATAACATTATAATTATATCCGAAATCAAAACTATCTACGACCTGTGCCAATGGGACTGCATAGCCGGAAGGGGAAAATACAGGTAAAGTTTTCATATTATCGATATTGGCAGATTCGATATTCTCCTCCTTCAATAAAATAGGCATAAACAAATCTTTCTCCCGGTAATCTCCCAAAGCCAAACCATTAGTCGCTATTTTCAAAGTATAAGCAACAGCCTGACGGGTAATTCCCAGACGTTGCCCCCTTTCCTGCGAATAAGCGGGTTCCCAGACAGGCACCTGATTACCCCAGCTGTTTTTCACATCGGTCACCATATCACACCGACGCATCACTTCCATTGCTTTTTCTGTAAGCTGGGTCAACGTATCTACATTTTCTCCGATAAAACCGAATTCGATATTGGCCTCCACTGCCGGCGATAATTTGAACAAAGAAGAACGAATCAGGATATTCGGATAATTCTCCCGAACGTATGTATTTAAACGCTCCTCCACGGCTGCGGTATATTTTTTATCTTTCACTTCTACCAAGAAATTACCGAAATTCGACTTCGGTCCGAAAGAAGTACTCGCCAGATAATATCGCAAAGGGGAACTACCACAAGTAGCCGAAACATTCACCACCTCCTCCTGCCGCATCAGAAAGTTTCCGATTTTTGTCATCTCCTTTTCTGTCTCTCGTATGCTATATCCTTCCGGTAAGAAACAATCGGCACGGAAATAAGGTTTATCCATATTAGGGAAAAAATTCTGAGGCATCCACCCCATGATCAGCATGGCCACTACAAATAACCCGATCATCACCAGCATAGTGAGCCATTTATACCGGATTAAGCCCCGGAGTAAATTACCGAATTTATGGTAAAACGGCTTATCGTAAGGATCTCGGACAGCTTCCCCATTCCCTTCTTTCAAAATAAAATTACCAAAAACCGTAGTTTGGGTCAAAGCCAAAACCCAACTCAGTAATAGTGAAACTGCCAAAACGATAAACAGGGGTTTGATCATTTCGGCTACGGAAGATTGGGCCAGATATAAGGGTAAAAAAGAAAAAATAGCAATCAAAGTAGCTCCGAGCAATCCCCACTGTGGTGAAGTAGCCCCGTTGATCAACGCTTGTCGCCGCCTTACCCCTCTCTGTATGGCAATCTGAGCATTATCCGTCACCACAATGGCATTATCTACCAACATCCCCATCGCAATGATAAAAGCAGCCAGCGAAGTCCGATTGAGTCCTACTCCTATGAATTGCATAATCAGCAGAGTACCTCCGATACAAAAAATCAAGGAACTTCCGATCAGTAAACCTGCCCGTACCCCCATAACAATCAAAATAATGAAGATTACGATGACTACCGATTCGATCAAATTGAGGATAAAACCGTTATTGGCTTCCCGGGCAATCTGGTCCTCCGGATACAGAGTTACCATTTCTATTCCGACCGGAATCTGTTCTTGCAACAAAGCCAACCGGGCTCGTACAGACTCCCCGGCTTTTACCACATCGTAATCTGGAGCTGTCGATACGCCTATACCTATCGCTTTCTTTCCATTCACCCGGATCAGCGTAGAAGGAGGCTCAAGGTATCCTTTTTCAATAACCGCAATATCCCCCAGACGGATTTGTTGCCCTGTTTCAGTAGAGATTAATTGATTACGGATATCGGTCAGGTTCTTATAAGTCCCTTCTGCCAATATTTTCAGTTCTATATTTCCAGCTTGTTTCTCTCCGGTATTGATCAGGGAATTCTGAGACTTTACGATTTGCATCAACGTATTCAGGTTAATTCCAGAATTAGCCAGCTTCGACATAGAGATGAAAGCATTCACCACTTCCGTCTGTTCTCCGAATAAGGCCACTTTTTGTACTCCTTCGACAGTCACCAACTCCACCTTTAACCGTTGGGCCCATTCCCTAAGGTCATGATAACTGAAACCTTCATCTGCTGTTAAGGCAAAATAAATACCGAAAACATCTCCAAAATCGTCAGAAACTTTAATCGTAGACGCCCCCTGAGGTAATTGGGACTGCACATTCAGTACCTTTCGCCTCAACTCATCCCACATTTGTGGCATTTCTTCAGGAGGCGTAGCCGGACTGAGTTCGATATTGATTTTGGACATGCCATAATAAGAATCGGATTTGATTTTATAAACACGACGCATCGACTGAATTTCCCGTTCTATCGGTTCAGTAATCAATTCCTCTACTTCAGCAGGGGAAGCTCCGGGATATTGTGTAATCAATACAGCCGTTTTTATTACAAAAGGTGAGTCCTCCTTTTTTCCCAATGCCCCGAATGAAAGTATACCTCCCAACAACATCACTGCCAGAAAAAAGTAAATGACCTTCGGATTATCCAATGAATACTTCGCTATATTCATATTTTACCAATTATTTTATCACAGTAACTTCTTGTCCATTTGTAATATAATTTGTCCCGTCTACAACGATCACCTCCCGGTCTCTCAGTCCAGAGATCACCCAAATACTTGCCATTCCGAGTAAATGCCCCACCTCGATCTTCCGGCGTCTCACCGTTCCCGATCGTTCCTCATAAAGCCATACCGAAATCTCTTCTGTCTTCAAATCTTTAAATACAGCACTCAAAGGTACCGAATATCCATGATCGCCCGGACGACTAATCTTTAGCCTGATTTTACAGGAAAACCCTGGATAAATCTGATTGCGTATCCGATTGAAAGTGCTATCAGTAATGGTCAAACGTACCGGGATACCCGCCCCCTCTAGAGAAGCATCTACAAATTCTTTTATTTTTGCTTCAAACCACTTTCCTTTATAAATATCGAATTCAACGGCTATATTCATTCTTTCGCGGACCAAACGAACATCGGTCTCTGGTAAGATAAAATTCACTTCCAAATGTGCCGGATCGACCAGCTTAACAATCGGTTCGCCCGGTTGTACCCTTTGATAATTCTCGACATATTTTTCCTCTACAAATCCCTCGAATGGAGCTCTTAACCGAGTATTTTCCAATGCATTACGAGAAGTTTCATAAGCAGACCTGGCGCTTATAAAATCTGCCTCCGCCATTTCATATTCCTGTTTTGAAATAGCCTGCATAGCCAATAAGCGTTCATTTCGTTCCATTTGTAGTTTCGCCGTAATGTAAGCCGCTTTGTTCGCCTGATATTTCAAATCATAATCTAACGGATCTATAGCAGCAATAATAGCGGATTTGCTCACCTTTTGCCCGGCATCCACATTCATTTCCACTAACGGTCCTGCAATGCTGAAAGACAGTTTACTGTATTTTTCAGCTTCCACAGTTCCGGTATATATCTTTTCCATTACGCCTAACGACTCCACCGGTACTACCCGGACAGGCCGGGTAATCTGCTGATATACATCTTCCTGCTTTTCCCTACACGACAATCCCAATATGGCACACAGACCCGCTGTTATTATCCATCTTGATTTCATAAGAGTCATTATTAACTAGAATAAGGTTAAAAGACGTTTTCAAAAAGAAAATATCTTGAATAATTCTACAATAATGTGATTATACGAATAGAAAAAGAAAAAGTTTAAAGAAACTACAAAAATGACAACTGTCTATGACTTTTAGATATAGGTTGTAGCTTCCAGAAGAATTATCTTTATAAGATAGTGGCAAATGTGCCGGAGTAACATTGCCACTTAAAAAATGAAAAACATCATTATCGGCAATAAACGCCAATAAAAACAATTTTGACTTACAATATATAAAGGAGCGATCACTTCAGTAAACCGCTACACCTTAGTTTTATTTTAGTCAACACTTTTTTGGTATAAAGCGGAAAATCACTTTTCATCATCCAATCATAATATCCTTGTTGCTCCTTAAGTACTTTCTCAACGGATATACCTTTGTTTTTTCCAAAATTAAATACTTCTACACCTTTATCATCGTAAATGATAAAACCAGCAAAATCGGCATTTTTATTCTGGGTTGAAAATTTACTGAGGAATTCGATATTATTCTCCAGTTTATCTCCATATTTATCCAACTGAGCCATGAGCACCTCATAGGTAGCCATCGTATCAGCAGCAGCGGTATGAGCATCTTCCAAACATTTCTCACAATAAAAACGATAAGCGGCAGAAAGGGTACGTTGCTCCATCTTATGAAAAATAGTCTGCACATCCACAAACTTCCTTTTACTCATGTCGAAATCCACTTCTGCCCGCAAAAACTCTTCTGCTAACAAAGGAATGTCGAACCGATTGGAATTATAGCCTCCCAAATCACATCCTTCGATGTAATGGGCCAATTCTTTGGCAATTTGTTTGAAAACAGGGCAATCTTTGACATCTTCATCATAAATCCCATGGATTTGAGAAGCTTCCTCCGGAATATGCATCCCGGGATTTACCCGGATGGTTTTCTGCTCTTCTTTTCCGTTAGGGAGTATTTTCAATACAGAGATTTCTACAATACGATCTTTGGCAATATTGATTCCAGTCGTTTCCAGATCAAAAAAAACAATGGGATTAGCTAAATTTAATTTCATGATTCAAGCGTGTTTATCCACCGATATAAAGTAATTTAAAAGTCGTCCGGCTAACCTTATTCCCAGTCAACCAAACGACTTTCTATTTTCATTTTTGACTTTTCATTTCTTTGAAAATATCCTGCCCTTTCATCACACCATCATAGGCATCAGAAGCATAAGCAAGTCTTCCTCATTGTCTTCATGTTCGAAAGGCAAAAACAAACCCGGCCGTGTCGGATCGGATAATTCCAGCACTACATTTTCAGAATCGATATTGGACAAAATTTCCAACACGAAAGGAGATTTAAAACCAATGGCCATACTTTCACCTTCATACTGACAAGTCAGGGTTTCATGTCCTGACATCGAATAATCCATATCTTGTGCAGAAACCACTATATTTCCTTCGGATACATCGAATTTTACCAAATTGCTGGCTTTATTGGCCATCACGGAAACACGACGCAGAGAATTGTATAATTCCTTTTTCTCGATAATTATTTTTTTCGGATTGTTCTGCGGGATAACGGAATTATAGTTGGGGAAACGTCCTTCCACCAAAGTAGAAGTCATTTTATAATCTCCGAATACAAAACCGGCCATCTTGTCATTGAAAGAGATTTTCAACTCAGAATCATCTTTGGGAAGAATATTTTTCAGCATCAAAGCCGGTTTTTTAGGCAATATCAAAGCATACTGTCCGTTTTCGCTCTTAGCGTCGAAACGTTTGTAACGCACTAGTTTATGAGCATCAGAAGCAACGAACGTGAAATTATCTTCATTCATTTCGATAAGAATACAATTCATCACCGGACGCAAATCATCATTAGCAGTGGCAAAGATAGTCCTCGTGATACCCTCTAGAATCAAACCACATTTCGAGGTCAGGTCGGCCATTACTTCCCCCAAGGTTGCCTGCAAAGGATAGTCTTCTGCACTTTCTCCGGGAACTGAAAATTCCCCTTTCTCAGAAATAATCTTCACCTCATTGGTCGACGTACTGATTTCGAATGTCAGGGGTTGTTCAGGAAATTCTTTCAAAATATCCAGCAATATTTTAGCCGGGATAGTGATCTTACCTTCTTCTTCCAGACTATCCAACTCTATCCGGGCTTCCATCGTAGTTTCTTTATCCGAAGCTGTGACATAAAGCACACCTTCCGTAGCTACCAATAAAATGTTATCCAGAATAGGCTGTACCGGTTTTCCACTGATCACCTTACTCACCGCTTGTAAACGGGTCAGCAAGGTATTGCTTGATACGACAAACTTCATAGGTCCAATATTTGATTTAAAAATTTATTCTTAAATAAACGGTTATCCATTTTTATGGTCTTAATATTCTGAAAACAAGTTGTCTGCCAAAATATCCAATCAGTCGATGGACTGAATAAACCGAACGCCTAAATTAATGTTTTTTTCCCGTCTGATAAAATTTTTCTTTTAAAAAATTCACCTCATTCCTTCCTGTTCATTCCTCCTTTTTCCTTTTCTCCGAAGAAAACTTCAGCCCCATTAAAATAAAACGAGGTCCATAACTGAACCTCGTTTAAAATATCCGAAAATCTTTCTATTCTCATTCATTCATAATCGCTTCCACTTCTTCCACGGTAATGGGTGTACGTTTGTCACCAAGGAAGCGGGAACCTCCGGGAACGATAAGGATATCATCTTCGAGGCGGATACCTCCAAAATCTTTGAATGTCTCAATCCGATCATAATTCAGGAATTCTTTGTGCATCCCCTCTGCTCTCCACTGATCGATCAAAGCAGGAATAAAATAACATCCCGGTTCGTCCGTGATAACAAAACCTTCTTGCAAGCGCCGTCCCATCCGTAAAGACGAAGTACCAAACTGAGCGATAGGCCGGGTTTCATCGTCGTATCCGACATAAATCTGTCCTAAATCCTCCATATCGTGTACATCCAATCCCATCATGTGCCCTAATCCATGCGGCATAAATAAAGCATGAGCTCCGGCAG
>JAETOX010000146.1 GCA_021771575.1 Bacteroides sp.
TTCCTGCAATATGCTGACAACCGAGCTCTCCGCGAACAGATCTACAAAGCCTATATCAGCCGCGGCAGTCAGCAAAATGCCCACAACAACTGGGAAAATATCAGTAAGATGGTCTCTTTGCGCACGCAGAAGGCCCGGCTTTTCGGTTTTTCCGACTATGCCGGTTATGTACTGGATGACAATATGGCTAAAACTCCGGAAAATGTATATCAGTTATGCAATCAAATCTGGGATGCCGCCCTGCCGATTTCCAAACAAGAGGCCACAGCATTGCAGAAAATGATCGATCAAACCGGAGGTAAATTTAAATTAGCTCCCTGGGATTGGAGATATTATGCTGAAAAACTGAAAAAAGAGAAATATGGTCTCAATGAAACTGAGATCAGTCAATATCTTCCCCTGGAAGCAGTTCGCAAAGGAGCTTTTTATGTAGCCAACAAACTCTATGGTCTGACCTTCGAACAGCGTCACGATCTGCCGCTCCCTCATCCGGAAGCATTGGCATTCGAAGTAAAAGATGCTGATGGCAGCCATATCGGTATTTATTATGCAGATTATTTTCCCCGTTCGAGTAAAAGCAGCGGAGCCTGGATGGACGCTTTCCGTCCCCAGTCGAAATTGTTGAATGCAACTCCTGTCATTACAAATGTATGCAATTTCACCAAACCGACAGGCAATACCCCGGCCCTCCTGACTTTCGACGAGGCTTGCACCTTGTTCCATGAGTTCGGCCACGCCTTACACGGCCTGTTATCGGAATGTACTTATCCGAGTGTTGCCGGAACTTCCGTCGCCCGTGATTTTGTTGAACTCCCTTCGCAAGTTATGGAAAACTGGGCCGCAGATCCGGAGGTCCTGAAGATTTACGCCCGCCATTGGCAAACAGGGGAACCCATGCCCCAGGAATTGATCGACAAAATACAGCAGAGCAGTCATTTCAACCAGGGGTTTGTCGTTACCGAATTTATGTCGGCCGCTTTGCTGGACATGGCTTACCATACCGTTCAAAGCTGTGAGCCTATCGACGCAGAAAAATTCGAAAAAGAAACCCTGGAGAAAATCGGATTGATCCCGGAAATTACTGTCCGTTACCGGAGTCCTTATTTCGGTCATATCTTCAATGGCGGATATTCTGCCGGCTATTATGCTTATACCTGGGCTGAGGTATTGGATGCAGATGCTTTCGCAGCCTTTAAAGAGACCGGAGATGTTTTCAACGCTGAAAAAGCCCGGTCCTTCCGGGAGAATATACTTTCCCGGGGCGGTAGTGACGATCCCATGAAATTATACAAACAATTCCGGGGAAAAGAACCCGACATCGAGCCTTTATTGAAAAGAAAAGGATTAAAATAAAAATACCGGGGAGATTCCCCGGTATTTTACTATCTATTATTTTTTTACATTTTCTCAATCGCCTTTACAATCGAAGCAAAAACCTCATCAACCGGACAATTGCCTTCGACATCGATATGTACTCCTTTTCTCTTGTAATGATTAGCAACATGGATTGTTTTATCGTTATATTCCCGGAAACGCTTTTCTATCGCTTCTTCATTATCGTCTGCCCGGCCTTCAACTTTAGCTCTTTGCAGCATCCGGCGTTTCAATTCTTCAAAAGGCACATGAATACAAATCAGTCCATTCAAGGGAGTTCCCTCCTTTTCCAGCATACGGTCCAAAATTTCGGCCTGTGCTACCGTACGGGGAAAGCCATCGAACAAAAATCCTTCGGCTCCTTTATGTTGAGCCATACTGTTCTCAATCAATTTCACCACAAATTCGTCCGACAACAACTCTCCTCTTTTGATAATGCCGGCAGCCATTTTACCCAGTTCCGTTTCTTCTGCGATTTCTTTACGGATCATATCTCCAGTAGAAAGATGCACTAAATTATACTTTTCTACCATTTTTTTTGCCTGGGTTCCTTTTCCGGCTCCCGGAGGACCAAATAATGCAATGTTTAACATATTCGCAAATTTTTGCAGTGGAATCATCCACTTCGTTGTTCTTTATATGTATATAACTTAAAATAAACGATGATCCCCTTTCAGAAATTTCATACTTGAAGAGGATTCAGGCTGTTCAAAGGTAAGAAGATTTTGCAGAATACGCCAGTATAAAAACAGGAAATATTACAATGATCCGAATTATCCGATAGCCCCCCCTAATTTGAACATAGGCAAATACATCGCGATTAATACCAAAGCGACCAATCCTCCTACCCCCAGAATCAGTACAGGTTCCAGAAAACTGCCCAGCTGTTTCAATCGATGTTCTAGTTCCTGCGTAAGCATATCTCCCTGTTTTCCAAGCATCTCTGACAAATGATTCGTTTCCTCTCCCACCCGGAGCAGAGCGCAAAGCTTGTGGTCGTATATGTGTGGGAAACGAGCTAGCCCAGCAGCAAACAACCCACCCCGACGGAGTTCTTCCCCAACCACCCCGAAGGACTGTCGATAAGGATAAAAAGTAATGATATCCTGCAACAACTCCAAAGCATGCAATAGGGGTACCCCAGAGCCGTAAAGTAACTGGAGCAATTTACAAAACCGGGCCTGCTGATTGCGTCGAACCACAGCACCGATAAGCGGTAGCTTCAATACCACGTTAGCCAACAAAGCCTGCACGGCATTGCACTTGCGCCAGCGATAAAAACAACAGCCGACTCCTATCCCTCCTCCACCTATTCCCAGCAATACAGCTGGCATGTTGCGGGAAAAAACGATAATCCGGCGTGTCAGCCAGGGCAGTTCGCTCCCCATACGGACATATACCTGCTCAAACATAGGCACAATGACGGTGACCATAAACACCAATACCACCAAGGCTGTTATCAGAATAATGAGGGGATAACTCACTGCTCCCGAAATCATCCGCCGCTGTTCGATCCGTTTGCGATAATAGTCTGCCAGGAAAGCCAACGCTTCGGCAATCCGCCCCGTTTCTTCGCCAATACGTAATACGCCGCAATCCAAAGCATCGAACTGCCTGCTTCGGCGAAAACTTTCGTTTAGTGTATACCCGGCGACTACTGAAGCGTAAATCTCTTTCAACAGCAAACGGATTTTCTCCTCTTTCTCTTCCTCTATCAATAACCGAAAGGAATGGCTGAAATCCAATCCGGCTGTCAACAAGGCATGTAACTCGGAAAACAGCATTTCTTTTTTCGATTCTTTCAAAGGTTTAGCATTCCTGATCATGGCCATACGATTTTATGAATATTCCAACAATACCGGACTTCTCCGTGGGGAAGGCAGAGTTGTAAAATCAGGGTATCCCCGTGCAATGTCATATCTCCCACGCAGTGCAACAAGGTGTCTTCTCTATTCCGGTAATCACAGCAAAGCAGACTATCGGAGACATGCAGAAGAGCCAGAGGAGTATTCCAGCAATAAAGCTGCAAACCGGCGTCGTGCACTAAAATGCTGTCGGTACGGCTCATCAGTTCATCCAACTGACGGCAAGCAAGTATCTCCTCTTCCGTATATATCCAGCGCTTCGTAAGATAACCGGAAAAGCGTCCGACGAGATCGGTTGCATCCAGCAAAGCCAGGAAAATAAGACCGGACAAAATCATAACAATCAACAATTCCGGTAGTGTCCATGCCGGTATAGATTCAGTGTTCATCTGCTTTTTGAATTAAATGATAACGTTTTACACAACTTCCCCCTTGTGCTGGCCAAGCCGTCAGTACGAGTTGCTGAATGTGAGTATCGTACAGGGTAAGCGAAGCTTCCACCCGAATATCTCCGAAAACGAAAGTATAATTCCCTTCGGTATGTGCGCCGTCATCCAGTTCGCGCAATCCTTCTTGTAAAGCAGCCGCCAACGCCACAACGGATTCCTGCTCTTCAACCCTGCCCGACAACCGGGAAAGGATTTCCAGCGACAAGAGGAACACTGTCATCAGGATCACAGAGGCTACGACGCATTCGGGCAAGGAAGATGCTCCCCAGCTAAACTTTTTCGCTCTCATTTCACTTCCCTCCTTCCCATCGGACCTTTCATTAGAAACGGATATACTGTATCGGGAGAACGACTGACCGATAGGTCGTAAAGTAAATCCGAGTAATATCCTTCGGGCGCAAAATGGCAAAGTTCTCCGGCATAAAGACTTCCCTCGACAACTCCGCGAACATCAGCAATTCCGTCAACATACACCAATCCCTTGACCCCGGCAGAAGCCGATTGACGATAATGAGCATATGGTGATTCCAATCGTTCCGCATTCCCCGCCACCACCACATAACCGTTCACCCGACAGTCTTCTCCCAACTGTATCGAACGCCGGATGTTCTCGCCGTTTACCCATAGCCCGGATCCGGCCTGCAAGACAACACGCTCTTCAAGCAGAATTGAATCCCGGGCAAAAACCTGCACTGTCCCCCGGAAACCGGTCCCAATACGCACTTTCCCGGCAACAACGATCACTCCCCTAAACCGGCAATCACCCCGGATATATACCGAATCGAAGGCACATAACACATAAGGTCCTGTCAAACTCATCGCTTCAAGCTCCCGCCCGATGTGACGAAATTCTACCGAACCGGCAAATGTTGCCTTCCCGAAGCTTTCTGCCTCAGGCCAATCCATAGCACTGCGCCGAAATAACTCCCCGACATAATCAGTGATTTCAGGAACCGGTAGCGGAAGTACCTCTTCACTCCGACAGATGCTGGAAAGCGCAATCGGCGTGCCGTTGAAAAATTCCGATCTCACTTGTGTATAAGTAACTCCCTGAGCGCCGGTATACAGCTTTCCTTCCACCCGGCTTTGGCCCGCTATCGAAAGCGTTCGCCGCCGCTCCGGAAGATACAAGGCTGCCCGGCTGTAGCTTTCCTCCTCTTTTCCCATTAACCGACAGGTTTTCTCATCGCCCGCCGTCAACACCAGCATTTCATACAATCCCCAGCGTTTCCGGCTAACCCCGACTTTCGAAGTCGCCATCCCGGGAAAAAGCATCAGAGAGGTATCCTGTCCAAAACCATGACAGAACGAAGTATCCCGACAATATTTAACTACAGCGGATACCAAATGTGCCCTCTGTTGTTGCCGAAAAAAATAGCGGGCAGCAAGCAAGTGCTCACTATCCCACAGAGAAATCGCCCCAAGAATCCCGATAAACATAAGGGTAGAAATGACCAGTACACTTGCCATCACCGACCCGTGCATCATGAATCGGCGTTTATAGAAAGAGTCCGTTCCGGGCTTTACAATGTTCTTCATGGCTTTTTACTTTTAATCCACACAAGTTTAAGTGTAATTTCCGAAATAACTATAGGCATTCCATTACCTTTTCATTGCTTTCTATTGCCAATTTGTTAAATTTTGTAAATAAAACTCATATAACGACTATTTCCTTTCCGGAAACAGTCGTTACCAATATATAGAATTACCCGATCACCTGTGAAGTCGACATCTATAATATAATACCAACTATATATCAATGCAGGCAAATGGCTATCACTATAAAAAATTTCGTTTCGTTCAGGCAGCCCAAAATCTCTATACCCTTCAATAGATAGTCAAATACTCCTCTGCCTTTTTACGTCCTCCACTTCATAACAGGAACCACTACGAAGTCGGTTATTTACATCCAACTTCATAGAGTATATCGATAAAAAAAGGAATTCAGATCAGCCATCTATTTCCTGATTAGGCAAACAAGTAATATGTACCCAATTCATTAAATTAAGAAAAGCAATTTCGTCCTCCAACAAATCCATGCCAATAACAGCATCATCTGTCTCCACACGAATAAACATACTAACGTCACAACGCTTATCATTCTTCAATTCCAAAAGCGCCCTTTCTCTTTTCTTGCCTCCTAAGATTTTTCTGAGCTCTTTGATTGCAGGCCTTACATTTTCGTATTTGAAGATTCTCTCAGAAGACGATACAGCCCAAAGGTTATAACCCCGAACCCCTTTAGTACCGGAGTGCTTTGAACAAACTTCCTCTCCTTTCCTAAAAAAACGGTGAGGACTAACACCTAATTTTTCTGTAATCTCTTCTACGGAAATTTCAGAAGAGGTAACACCTACTTCACAAGAAATTTTAAATAAATAATAATCACCTTTCATCTATGTAATCAAATAAATTACCTATCCATTTACCTGTATGAGGATGCACCAGATCACCATTGTCCATGATTTGCCAGCGTGTGGCATCCACTCCACGCATCGTCCGAATTTCAATTTCTCCGGCATAGTAAGCAAGTAAAGAAATGGCTATCCGCGTAGCAATATTATCGATGACTTCACTATAATCGAAAAAGAAGCGATTCAATTTGTCACTATACGTTAGACCATCTAAAAATTCTGCATCGGAAGCACGGTTCCAACCACTAACATCAAAAGAATAGTAATAATTTCCCTGATTATAATGAAGACTGTTCATAAACGAGCGATCAACGCCGGATCATTCGTGCTCCAATAATCTTCGCCGTTCGGGTCTACATTTAATAACGGATTATTTCCACTGAAATGATAAGGACTCCGCGAAAGATTACTTTCTTGTTTGGGATCCGCCGTAAACCAACGTCCCAATCCCGCATCGTACATCCGCGCACCATAGTCCAGATAACCCAAATCTCCCGTCGTCTGCAACTCCTTCCCGTTATACTTCCAACGATTAGTGCTCTGCGCATAGTCGCTACGCACATGACGGGCGCCGAAGGGATAGTAATCGTTTCGCTCCTTCACTG
>JAETOX010000147.1 GCA_021771575.1 Bacteroides sp.
CTTTGTCGAATTTACCTCCGGCATGCAATACGGTCATAACGACCTCTAAAGCCGATCTATTTTCTTTGGAATGTCGGGCTGTCGGAATTCCCCGTCCGTTATCCCGTACGGAGATGGAATTATTTTCATTAATAACTACCTGTATATGATCACAATATCCGGCCAATGCTTCATCGATGGAATTATCTACAACTTCGTATACCAAATGGTGTAAACCTTTTACATTCACATCACCGATATACATCGAAGGACGCATCCTCACTGCTTCCAGTCCCTCCAGTACCTGGATACTGTCGGCAGAATATTCTCTTTCTGATTTCTCTAACTCTTCGCTCATATTTTAGTTTAATTGTTATTTTCACAAAACATGCAAATATAATCATTTTGCAGTGAAAAACCTTGATTTTTATCACAGAATCATATAGGAATAATATGCCAATATACCAATGTACCAATGTACTAATGATTGTATTATTTTCATTGGTACATTGGCACATTGGTATATGGATACCCGATTTTTATAGCAGGCTGAACATACAAGTTACCCCTGCCATCACAATGGCTACCATACTCATCAGTTTGATCAGGATATTCAAGCTGGGCCCGGAAGTATCTTTAAAGGGATCGCCAACGGTATCCCCGATCACTGTAGCTTTATGACATTCGGAGCCTTTACCACCGAGATGTCCCTCTTCCACATATTTTTTCGCATTGTCCCAGGCACCTCCAGCATTTGCCATAAATACAGCCAGCACAAAACCAGTACCTAAACCGCCGGTCAATAATCCCATTACACCGGCAACCCCTAAAAGCAATCCAACCAGAATCGGGATAATAATAGCCAGCAAGGAAGGAAAGATCATTTCATGCTGTGCTCCACGGGTAGAGATTTCTACACAACGGGCATAATCGGGTTCGGCTTTTCCTTCCATGATTCCTTTGATCTCGCGGAACTGCCGACGTACTTCATTTACCATTTTCTGGGCAGCACGCCCTACGGCATTCATGGTAAGTCCACAGAACAGGAAAGCCATCATCGAACCGATAAACACACCGGCCAGCACTTTGGGATTCATCAGGTTGACATCGTAGTAGGCCATCATCTCCTTCAATCCGGCCGAAGCGGTATCTACCGCCCTTCCGCCAACCTCCAAAGTGGTATGTCCTAAACGCACCAATCCTATTTTGATTTCTTCGATATAAGAAGCCAAAAGAGCCAATCCCGTCAAAGCAGCCGAGCCGATAGCGAATCCCTTACCGGTAGCGGCAGTTGTATTTCCTAACGCATCCAGCGCATCCGTACGCTGACGTACTTCTGCACCCAGTTCGCTCATTTCGGCGTTGCCACCGGCATTATCGGCAATCGGTCCGTAGGCATCGGTAGCCAGGGTAATTCCCAACGTCGACAACATGCCTACGGCTGCGATACCCACTCCGTACAATCCCATTGACATATCGGCCATCCGGAATTCGGCAGCAAACAGATAAGCCAGAATAATTCCCACCACAATCGTAAGCACCGGTATGGCCGTAGAAATCATTCCGGTTCCGATGCCTTTAATGATCACTGTTGCCGGTCCGGTTTCCGAACTTTTCGCAATATCCTGGGTGGGTTTATAAGCATGAGAAGTATAATGTTCGGTAGCCTTACCGATAATGATTCCGGTTATTAATCCGGTGATCACCGATCCGCAAATCCAATAACTCAATCCCAGTAGATGGATAACCAGAAAGCTCGCTGCCACAATCAGGACCGAACTGGTATTTATTCCCCGGTCTAATGCCCTGAGTAATTGCAATTGCGAAGCTCCTTCGCGGGTCTTTACCATATAAATTCCCAATAATGAAAGTATAACACCGAAAGCAGCAATCAGCATCGGTGCCAGAATAGCATTGAATTGTAATTCAGGAACGGAGATAAAAGCAGCTGCCCCTAAAGCAGCGGTAGCCAATACCGAGCCGCAATAAGATTCGTACAAGTCGGCTCCCATACCGGCGACATCTCCGACGTTGTCTCCGACATTATCGGCTATCGTGGCTGGATTACGCGGATCGTCTTCGGGTATACCAGCCTCTACTTTTCCCACCAAATCCGCACCGACATCCGCAGCTTTGGTGAAGATGCCTCCACCGACACGGGCAAACAAAGCCTGCGTAGAGGCTCCCATACCGAAAGTTAGCATGGTTGTCGTTATCATCACGGCTTTATGGGTTGCATTGGCTTCTTCAACAAAAGCATCCAATACCAACCACCAAAGGGAAATATCCAGCAAAGCCAGTCCCACAACGACCAATCCCATCACGGCACCCGAACGGAAAGCCACTTTCAGGCCATCGTTCATGCTCCGGCTTGCCGCATTGGCCGTACGAGCCGAAGCATAAGTAGCCGTTTTCATTCCAATGAAACCGGCTAAACCGGAAAAGAAACCGCCTGTGAGAAAAGCAAACCAAACCCAACCGTTCTGTAATCCAGGTCCATATGCCATCCAGGCAAAGAAAATACATAACACCAGAAATACGATACTGACCACTTTATATTGCTGTTTGAGGTAGGCCATGGCACCTTTCCGGACATGGCCGGCAATACGTTTCATGGTGTCGTTTCCTTCAGACTCTCTCATCATTCCTTTGAAAAAAAAGAATGCAAAAATCAAAGCTATTACCGAACATATCGGTACTATCCAAAATAATTGATTCAACATACGTTATTCCAATTTGATTTTGTTTATTCGGCGGGAGTACCGGTTGCAACACTCTTACTTCTCTCGATCGATTGTAATGCCAGATAATGGTCACCAAATTTTCCCAGATTATCGAGTTCTGTCTCAAATTGATCCTGATGGACCTCTTCTTCGGCAGTGAGCGTTTCGAATAATTTTTTAGATACCGAATCTGCGTGGGCTGCACACTCGTTCGCCCAGCAATTGTAGTCGTCGACACTCTGCGTTTCCATCCGTACTGCTTGTTCGAGCATTTGCTTGACCTCTGTCAGCTTTTGTACTTCTCCTTCCACTTTCATCTCCACTTCTCCTTTCAGAAACAGTATCCGTTCCGCCAGTTGCTCGACATGCATCATTTCCTGAATTGCAATGCGCTTGAACAAATTGGAAACCAGATCATATCCCATATCATCACAACGAAAATGGAAATACATATACTGGTGAACTGCCAGTAATTCATCGTTTACTGCCCGATTGAGCAACTCGATACTTTTTTCTCTTTTACTCATAATTTTGTTATTTAATAAGGTTTGTAGAGTCAGTATAATTGTTACAAATCTAATAAAATTATCGAATTCTGCAATTTTTTATTCCATTTCTTTCGTTAGAATCTTTACCACTACTTTCACTAAAAAAAATGAATTTTTCACAATTAATCGGATTCATCCTACTCCAATAACAACAAATTATCTACCTTCGTAAAAATAATAATGCTATGGAAAGTGAAGAACCAGAGCCAAGGTATTGGATAAACTTTTTACTGATCCTGCTGATCCTGTCGTTGCAGCTGGATGAACTGGAACATACCTTTTCCCACCCGGATCCTATAGCAACCATTTTCTGTACAGCCGGCGATATTCCCGATAATGAGGAAGAATGGAGCGATACCTACTATTATAAAGCCCGTTTCGTTCTCCCGGTTTTCCGGTCCGGTTCCGATGTTTTGCGAATGACTTTGCAGAAAATACCGATGAAACCGGTGGCACAGGCCCATGCCTTTATGCCTCAAACTTATCGTCGCACACATATCGTTTGCTGTGTTTTCCTGATTTAGCTTTTCCCTATTTTTTTCTTTTTCCAATGAGGTTTCCGAACAGAAGCCTATACCAATATTTTTATTTTCCGTATTTATGAACGGATCAAATGAATTTTTCTATGAACGAAATTTTAATTATTATAACTCTTATTTTTTTAAACGGATTATTCGCCATGTCTGAGATTGCTTTGATTTCGGCACGAAAATCCAGTCTTTCTACAGATGCCAAAAAAGGAAATAAACTGGCCAAACTGGCTCTGAAACTGGCTAACGAGCCGGACCGCTTTCTCTCGACGATTCAAATCGGAATAACACTGATCGGTATTCTTACAGGTATTTACTCAGGTGCTACCCTAGCAAACGATTTTTCAGCAACTTTAATTTCCTGGGGAATCCCATCGGATTACTCACCTATGATTGCTCAGACAACGATCGTTGTAGTGGTCACTTATCTCACCCTTATTTTCGGAGAGCTCGTGCCGAAACGTATCGGACTGAGCATTGCAGAAAAGGCAGCCAAAATCATCGCCCGACCAATGTATATTTTATCGCTGATTGCCGCTCCTTTTGTATGGATTTTATCCAAAAGTACTTCAGGTATGTTCAATCTGCTGGGATTAAAAGACTCTGAAAACAAAGTAACGGAAGAAGAAATCAAATCCATTGTACAGGAAGGTAAGGAAGACGGAGAGATACAGGAAGTGGAGCAGAATATCGTTGGACGCGTATTCTTGCTTGGCGATTTAAAAGTAAACGATATCATGACACAACGTAATGATATGGTGTGGCTGGAAGAAAATATGACCAAAGATCAGGTAACAGTAACCTTGCAAAATCAACTTTTCGATATGTACCCGGTGACAGACGGAAAAAAAGAGGAAGTGAAAGGCGTAATCTCCCTGAAAGACCTTATTTTGCATTTGGAAGCCCCCGATTTCAACCTGGCGAATATCGTACGTCCAGCTTTCTATTTCCCCGAAACAATGAGCGCCTATAAAGCCCTCGAAAAAATGAAGGAACAAAAAATCAGCCGTGCTTTGATTTGCGATGAATTCGGTATATGTCAGGGAATTATTACCTTACGCGATATGCTGGAAGTTTTGCTCGGATCGGTCAACGATACCCATCGCGAACCCGACATCATGCGCCGCATCAACGGCGATGGATGGCTGGTAGACGGGCAATGTCCTTTTTACGATTTCCTGACTTATTTCAAACGGGAAGAATTATTTGAAAAAGGCAATTACAACACGGTGAGTGGCCTGATCCTGGAATTATTGGAACACATTCCCCAAACAGGCGAACAAGTTTGCTGGTATGATTTCATTTTCGAAATAGCCGATATGGACGGCGTACGAATTGATAAAATATCAGTAAATCTGGTGGAGGGATTTAAGCAGTAATATACAACCAATCCGACTATTTGCTATTCAGCGGAGCCCCCTCGACAAGAACTCCGCTGAATAAGTCATCGGTAAAGCAATCCAAAATGCATTTAATCTGCTGTTTGCCGATATAGCACCTGTCCCCGTTGTTCGAGCACCCATTGTCCATCTACCTGACGCAGATTATAGGTATCGTCATCTTCTATATTCCAGGCATATCCACCTTCGGGTAATGACCGACGTTTTAATACCGGATGCTGTTTTTCATTAGGAATAAAAGCTTCGGCTTGGGTTGAATCGGCAGCAAATACAACGTAGGCAGCTAACGTGGTATCCTGCCCGGTAACAGCCAACATAGCAATCCCTTCTTCAAATATACGAATACAATTTCCACGTACTTCCGACCAAGTGTAACCGGCAGCTTCGTTGCATCCATGTTTATCTTTGGCTACGCCGTTTATCTTCTCGCTACCGACCGGAACATAGACCAGTAACAAATTATCATTTGCACCTTTCATTTTCAACTCTTTATCGGTAACGACATAATTATTTACTTTATTCAAAGCTTTCAAATATTGATCCTCAAAAGACATATCCGGACAATACATCATTGTCGCACCACCAGTTTTAAACTTCATTATTCCTCCGTCTTCTACCGTATAAGTACCGAAAAAACGGTTACAGCCAGCTGATCCATATACCGCACTACTATCGGTAAAAATCAAAGTCGGTAATTCCTGTGGATTGTCTATTACCTTTCCGTTTTCGACCATGGATTTCAACTGCCATTCGTGACCTCTCAAGCGAATTAAAGAATCGTCTTTTCCTTTGCAGCCTGCCAGAACAGCCAGCAGAATAAACATCATTAATTTCATCTTTTTCATTGTTTTCTGTTTTTATTAAAAGTTATATACTCAATTCTGCGTACAGATCATACTCATCATAACCGGTAATCTGAACCATATAGAACTCTCCTATTTTCAATTCTTTATCCGTTGTTATCAAAACTTCCGGATCAACTTCCGGCGAATCAAATTCGGTGCGTCCGGCATATCCCCCTTCCTCGCGTCGATCGACCAATACCTTCACGGTTTTACTGACAAAAGAACGATTCAGATTTCCGGAAATACCTGCCTGCAATTCCATGATCTTTTCAGCCCTTTCTTTCTTTACCGTTTCGGGTACATCATCCTGATAATGTTTATCACAATAAGTATCGTCCTCATGCGAGTAAGGAAAAACCCCCAAGCGTTCGAATTTCATGTCCTGGACAAATTCACATAATTCCTCGAAATCCTGAGGTGTCTCTCCCGGATGCCCGGTCATCAGAGTTGTCCGAATGAATATTCCCGGAACTTCCTGTCGGATTTTACGGATCAGATCAATCGTTTGTTTCTTAGTTATTCCTCTTCGCATCTGTTGCAACATGTGATCACTACCAT
>JAETOX010000148.1 GCA_021771575.1 Bacteroides sp.
TGAAAGGGCTGGTACGAAAGCTGGTAATAAAGGGTTCGAAGGAATGGTAACAGCTATAGAAATGATTAATCTGTTAAAGCAGATTTAATTCAATTGCATTTTCCGCAGTTTTACTTATTATTTGATGTAAAACTGCGGATTAATTTATTTCTTCAACTCTTCCATTGCTTTCTCATAATTCGGTTCTGCTGTAATTTCAGGTACATATTCTACATACCTGACCTGCTGATCTTTCCCAATGATCACAATTCCGCGAGTCAGTAGACGCAGTTCCTTAATCAAGAAACCATATTGCTGTCCGAAATTCAGATCCTTGTAATCAGAAAGAACGACTACCCGGTCAATGCCTTCGGCTGCACAATACCGATGAAGGGCAAAAGGCAGGTCGCACGAAATGGCTATGATGACTACATCTTCACTGACCTCTGTCGCCATTTGGTTAAAATGGTGCATTTGAGCAGAACAGACAGGAGTGTCGATTGAAGGAAAAGAAGAAATAACGATGGTTTTTCCACTGTAATCATGGAGGAAAACTGGTTTTAAGGACCCGTCCAGTCCATAAAAGTCAGGCGCATGTTCTCCTTTTTGAATTTGTTTTCCCTCTAATGTCAAGGGATTTCCGTGCATAGTAATTTTCATAATTGGATTTTTATTAACTTTATTAACATTCATTACGCTCAGACGTGAAGAAGGTTACATTGCCCATGTAAATTTTTATTCCTCTCGGTCAGCTTTGTTGCCTGCAATTCCTTTCGGGCTATATTTAAAACTCTCTTTTTACATTGGCGGGCCCGTCTGAGTGCCTTTGACGATGACAAATATGGTCGGGGAGGGGAGTTTAGGCTTCGTTTGGGATAACAATTATAAAAATGATTATCACAATCCCGTAATGGGAAGGTCATTTCATTTTCTTTTAGCAGTTTTAGGCCAGGAATAAGGTTATAAAAATTCCTGCAAGCAGGAAGCGATATCCGTGCTTGCAGGAAAATTTTTAAGGGGGTATCTTATTTTTTCCCTTTCTTTTGTTGTTCTCTCAGTCTTTGTTGTTGCATTCGCTGCATTTCTTCCAGTCGTTGCTGAAACTTCGATTTCTTTACCGGCTTACTTTTGGCTAATTCGATCTGTTTCACTAATTTCTGATCATCTATAAATTTCCGGATAATCCAGGTTTGAAGAATGGTGATCAGCGTGGCGATGAAATAATAGTAACTCAGCCCAGAAGAATAGCTATTGAAGATAAACAGGAACATGACAGGCATAATATACATCATTGTTTGCATGCCTTTCATTTGGTCGTTTTGCGGCTGGTTCTTGTTATTCATGATCATATAAATGATATTGGTTGCCGTCATCAATAGACAGAACAGACTGACATGATTGCCATAGAACGGAATGGTAAAGGGCAGGGTAGCAATGGAATCGTATGAAGCTAGGTCGCTTGCCCAAAGGAAGCTTTGCTGCCGGAGTTCTATCGCTCCCGGGAAGAAATAGAAAAGCGCAATCAGGATCGGCATTTGCAGCAACATTGGCAAGCATCCTCCCATCGGATTTACGCCGGCTTGTTTATATAATTTCATCATAGCCTGCTGACGTTCCATCGCTTTGTCGGCAGGATATTTTTTAGTCAGCTCGTCCACCTGGGGTTTCAATACCCTCATTTTCGCCTGCGACATATAAGATTTATAGGTCAAAGGGAATAAAATGAGTTTAATGATCAGGGTCAGCAATAAGATGATAATACCGTAATTCAGGGTTGTGTGGTTTTCCAGGAAATTGAAAATCGGAATTACGAAATATTTATTGAACCAGGCAATCCATTTCCATCCCATATTGATCAGGTCCGGCAGATCAATGTCGTTACCGTAAGCTTTCAGGACTTTATAGGAGTTAGGTCCGAAAAAGAATTGCATGTTATATTGCTCATTTGCCGCTCCGTTATAGGGGAGAGGGATTTCCGCATATGCATCCTTCAGATAACCCTCTTTTTTACTGATTTTAGAAGTCAGCAAAACATCACTGAACGGAGTTTCACTGATTAGAATAGAAGAAAAGAATTGTTGCTTGAAGTCAATCCATTGCACTTTATTCGGAAGCGTCTCCTCCTCATCGGAAGTCAGAGACATGTTTTCTACATCGTCTTCATAAAATTTGTAATATACGCCTGTATAACGGTTTTCGAAGTCCTTACTCTTTTCGAGTTGTGGCATATTCACTCCCCAGAATAATGTAATAAAAGAAGAATTTGAAGCAATCACATCTCCCATGTTATGAGTGATGATGCTGAAATCCGTCATATAACTGTCGGGTGATAATTTATAAAGATATTCGATATATTTTGTGCTGTCGGCATACAAACGCATAGAAAGAACCTGCTCATTTTCTCTGGCATAGAGAGATGTTTCGGTCGTACTCGGTACAAAACGAAATTTTTCCGTATTGATTTGCTGATTCCGGGCGTAAAAATTCAGTCCAAAAGCAGTCTGCTTGTTTTGCCAAAGCACCAGAGGCAAGGAATCGTGGGTTCTGTATTCTTTGAGGTCGACATATACGATCCGACCTCCTTGGGTGCTGATATGTAATTTTACCTTGTTGTTTTCCAGGGTAATGATTTTTTCTGTGGTCTCCTGCTGGGCGAACAAAGAATCTACAGTAGGCTGGAGAGCCAACCTTGCCGACTGCTCTTTTTGCTGTTGTTCGGCAGCCAATTCCCTTCGGCGTTGTTCCACTCTGGCTATAGAATCCTGTTGCCGTTGCATTTCCCGAACCTGTTCCTCCGAAGGCTTGGTCAGATAGGAAAAGCCGATCAGGATAAGAAAGATAATAACTAAACCGATAATTGTATTTTTATCCATATTTCTGTTTTTTCACTTTATGATAGACATGCTTTAATAAAGGAGACGAATAAAGGGTGAGGTTTGATCACAGTACTCTTGTATTCCGGATGAAATTGGACGCCGACAAACCATTTATGGGAAGGAATTTCCACAATTTCGGTCAGGCCTGTTTCCGGATTGATACCAGTGGTGATCATTCCTGCCTTTTCGAATTCTTCGCGGTATTTACTATTGAATTCATAGCGATGGCGATGTCTTTCCATGATTTCTTTTTGTTGGTATGCTTCGAATGCCTTAGAGTTTTCTTGCAATTCGCATTTATAAGCTCCGAGACGCATCGTGCCTCCTTTTTCGGTTACGTTGATCTGGGAATCCATCAGATCGATCACCGGATAGTGGGTCTTGGCAGCCATTTCTGTCGAGTCGGCGTCTTGCATATTCAACACATTCCGTGCAAATTCAATGACAGCCATTTGCATCACCAGACAAATTCCTAAGAAAGGAATATTATTTTCCCGTGCATATTTAATAGCTAATAATTTGCCGGCGATTCCCCGGTGTCCGAAGCCTGGTGCCACTAAAATTCCGTGCAGATCTTTCAGGCGCTCCGACAGGTTGCTTTCGTTCAGTTCCTCGCTGTGGATCCATTCGATGTTTACCTTACAATCATTCACTGCTCCGGCATGGATAAAGGCTTCAACAATTGATTTATAAGCATCGTGCAGCTCAACATATTTTCCCACCAGTCCGATCCGTACTTCTTTGCTGTAGTTTTTAAGCTTGTAAAGGAATTTCTTCCAGGCTTCCAGTTCCGGGTCACTGTTCAAAGGTAAACCCAACTGTTCCAAAACAATTTCATCCAGCTTTTCTTCTCTCATTCGGATAGGTACTTCATATATCGTCGATACGTCCATAGATTGGATTACCGCTTTGGGAGCCACATTACAAAACAAGGCTACTTTCCGGCGTAAGTCAGCATTCAGTTCATGCTCCGTACGTAGCACCAAAACATCCGGTTGAACCCCGATTTCCAGCAGGGCTTTCACTGAATGCTGGGTAGGCTTGGTTTTTAATTCTCCGGCGGCCGATAAATAAGGAACCAATGTTAGATGAATCAGTACAGATTTTTCTCCTAATTCCCATCTTAACTGACGAACAGCTTCGATAAAAGGTAAGGATTCGATATCTCCCACTGTACCTCCGATTTCGGTAATAACTACATCATATTCTCCTTTGTTCCCCAATAATTTAATATTACGTTTGATTTCATCCGTAATATGAGGAACGATCTGTACTGTTTTACCCAGATAATCGCCTCGTCTTTCTTTATTGATAACATTTTGGTAAATACGACCTGTCGTGATATTGTTAGCCTGCGAAGTGGGGCAGCCGGTAAACCTTTCATAATGCCCCAGGTCCAGGTCGGTTTCCGCTCCATCGTCTGTCACATAACACTCACCATGTTCGTATGGATTCAGGGTTCCCGGATCGATATTGATATAAGGGTCCAGTTTTTGATTAGCTACTTTGTACCCCCTTGCCTGAAGTAATTTGGCCAGTGAAGAAGCTATAATACCTTTTCCTAGAGAGGAAGTCACACCTCCTGTAACGAATACATATTTTGTTGACACTGTGTATATTAATTTTAAAAGTTATTCAAATTTGAAGTCACGACAATTAAAGAAGCAAAGGTAATAAATTCAGGTAAAAAAGTAGAAGAGAAAAGATAAAATAAATGTACAAATGTGACAATATACTTCTGGAACAAGAGGATACTATCTTATCGCTATCGATTATAGAATTGCCCATAAAATCCCTGAGGCTGTAGATTATGCGAATCCTTGGGATTTTATGGGCTGGCGCCGGAGTGCAAAAAATTATTGGTTTCGACTTAAATCAAGCTATCTAAGGCTTTGAGTTTTTCCTGGAGCAGATTCAGACGTTGTTTGGTCTTTTCAATTTTAGAGGTTAGGTCTTCAATCAATCCCTGGGATTTATTGGATTTGGTAATAAAACCGATATTGTTTTCCCAAGTATTGACATCCGTTTCCAATTGTTTGATTTTAACGATCAGCTTTTCTCTTTCGTTAATAATTTTGTACTCCTTGTTTTCACCGGCATCCAGCGAAGATAGTTTTACCCGGAATCTTTCCAGGTCACGGTCGAATTCGTCCAGATTAAGTTTGTCGAACCATTCATTGATAACCGCTCGGAATGTTTCCTGTATACTATCTTTCAGCTTAATAGGAACGAAACCAATTTCAGACCATCGGGTCTGGAATTCTTTTAATTTATCGATGTCTTTTTCTCTATCTCCTGATAGCGTAAATTGACGGGCTTCTTCGATAATGGCTTTTTTCAGCTCCAGATTCTTTTCCTGTTCGGAGTCAACATCTTTGAAATGGGCATTTTTGTTATTGAAAAAAGCGTCGCAGGCTTTCTGGAAGCGAGTCCAGATTTTATTGGAATATTTTTTAGGTACAGGACCGATTTTTTTCCATTCTTTCTGATAAGAAATAATTTTATCTGTAGTAGTTCTCCAATCAGTACTGTCTTTGATGGCTTCTACTTTTTCACAAAGCTGGATTTTCAGTTCCAGATTTTGGATTTGTTTGTCTGTCTGTATTTTATAAAATTCTCGTTTCCTGTCGAAAAAAGCGTCACAGGAAGTGCGGAATTTTTTATATATTTTATTACGTTCCTTTTGGGGGATCGTTCCGGAATGTTTCCATTCTTCCTGTAAATCGATGATATGCTGAGTTGCCGTATTCCATTCCGAGATACTGTGATATTCTTTTGCGGCCAGAGTTGCTGCTTTTTCACAAATTTCTTCCTTGACCTGGAGATTGTCTTCCTGTTCCTGTTTCAGGGATTCGAAAAAATGGTGATATTTTTCGTTGATTTTTCCGGTTGCCGTTCTGAATCGTTCCCATAAAGGTTCTTTTTGTTCTTTGGGAATAGGGCCGATTTCTTTCCAGCGGGCATGGAGCAATTGTAATTGTTTGAATGCTCCTGCTATATCATTGTTTTCGAGGAGATTTTCGGCCTCTTCACAAAGTGCTGTTTTGGCATCCAGATTACGTTTCAGATCCAGATCCCGAAGCTCTTTGTTGATTTTAATATAGTTATAAAAATTTTCTACATGGTGGTGGTAAGTTTCCAGCAAGCCGTTTAACTGACTTTGTGGCACCAGACCTGTATTGCGCCACCGTTCCTGTAATTCCCGGAATTCCTGAAATGTTTTATCCAGTGATTCTTCTTTCTGGATGAGGGCTTTTAATTCTTCAATAATACCGAGTTTAATTTTCAGGTTTTCTTCACGTTCTGCTTCTGCCTGCCGGATAGCATTGTTCTTTTTATCTTTATAGAGCTTATACACCGCATTGAACTGATCCCGGTTATCGTTGTTATATACGAAATCTTCCGGCTTATCTCCGTCAGCCGTGAATACAGAAAGTGCCTGAGCATATTCCTCCTTATGGCGATTTTCGAAAATTTCCGGTAAGCTTTCCATGATGTCTTTTATCGAAGTGGCCGGATAGTCGTTCACCAATCTTTGTGCCTGGCGAATCATTTCCTCGGTCGTCAATACGGAAAAATCAATTTCCGGAATTTCTTTCTTTTCCTTCGAAGCTTCTGTCACGGTATTTTCTGACGATACAGACTCTTCGGGTGCTTTATTTTCCAAAGTTTCCGGATTTTTGATCTCTTCTGGGGTTAAAC
>JAETOX010000149.1 GCA_021771575.1 Bacteroides sp.
AAGTAAAAAGAGGTAAATGAAACATAGAAACGACTGCGCATAATGACAAAGTCGTTTCTATGATAAGAATTATATTTTCAATCCTTTCGGTCGATTCCCATCTTTCGCATATAGTTCCGAACGCCCGATGATGACATGCCTGACCCTATGAAATTCTCGGCGTTTCGCGTTATTTCACAGGGTTGTGTAGGTAAAGATAACTCTGATTTTGACATTGTAATTGGAGGTATTGCCAACGACAAGGTTATACAAACTCTTGATCGATATTTTGAGGGAGAACTGTCGGAGAACGAAACGTTGGGACTGCTCAAATATGAGAGACCCAATATCCAATACTGTATACGTTCGCAAAAGATGCTCGACGATTGTTTGAAACATATAGAAAGCAGACAACTATGACAGAAGAAAGCAAATTGGCTTTTCAAGCCAGCAAAAGTGCCAATATCATAAAGAGTTTGTGCGATCTTTATGGATTGTCGTTGCAAGAGGCCACTGATATATACTATCAATCCGACACATCGGAACTAATAGAAGAAGGCATTGCTGATTTACAATGTCGAAGCGCCAGGTATCTTGCCATTGTTATTTGGGAGGAGCATCAAGAGTCTCAGGAACGATAAAACGGCTAAATCATAATGGCATAGAAGAATGTTATCCAATCGTTCAGTCATTCAATTCGCCAATAATCTGAATGCCGAGCCATTGGAAAGCGTTTTGATATCCCGTGTGCCGTACTTTTTGAGTGTCCTTGCAAAATTAGCTAACTGTGTTTTGGTTAAAAGATTTCGCGCTCTCACGCTTGATTATATTTTAGATGAAGTACGTTTTTGCGCTCACTTAGCCAATGAAGTATTACCGCTTCAACTTTCTTGCTGTTAACGATTTTAACGTGTAGCTGTGTGGTCTTTTTACAAATGCGTTAGAGTAGTCGGTGGCAATCATGCTCCGTATCTCGTCGATGGTCAGGTATATCCGAGCTGTTTTGTCGCCAAAATAATCAGATTACCACGTACTCGCTCGGGGAGAACCGATCCGGGTTCACGTTGCCGAAGAACAGGTACAGGTGCAGTGGTGTTCCGGCCGGTTGACCTGCTGCGGGGATTTCCACAGTTACCCCGCCGTCACCGCGGTGCGTGCCGGGGCAAGCGATCATTTGCGGGGAACGGGGTTGCGTGGCGTAGAAATACCCGAGGTACACCTGATCCGAGGCACTCGCTTTCGGGCGGTCCGAGTCATTTTCCCACCGGAGGGTGACGGTCCAGCCATCCCGTGTCGCATCCGTAATCACCGGAGCTTCTAAGGTACCCATAGAGAATCGGAACGTGGGGAATGCCCATACGCCCTCGCCCGGGCGGAGGCATCCGCCGTTAATGGAATGGAAGGCCGAGTCGCTTTTAGCTGCATGAGTTTCTTTTGCCCAGATCTTCCACACGGGCAATCCTCCCGTGGCACGCCGGTATACTCGCCACATTTTTCGGACTTCGGAGAACTGATTGGAAGACTGTACTTCTCTTTCCGAGCGGGATTTTTTAGGTCCTCGCTTGGATTTACATATTCGTACGTTATTCCCATGTCGATAGAATGTTACCCCATCCATTCTGACCGGACCGTTGGCAAGTAAAGCAAGAAGTAGTGGTGAAGTCTTATCCATAACTTATATGATTTAAGTATTAATATCGTATTAATATTGATACAATAGTACTTATAATATTTTATAAATCCAAATAATAAGTTATTAAAATGCTATTAATATATAGGGTTTTAATAATGTTTTAATAGCATTCTAATAGGGTTTTATACGGTATTTATACTGTATTAATATGGAATTATATCTGGATTGGTATATGTAATTATCTAATCTTAATATAGTTTTATTAGAAAATTTGTATATTTGACAAGTGAAACATAAAAAAGATAGGGTATGGCAGAATTTGTGAACCCGATAGGGAAAATACGGGGGAAATACGGGAACGTGATCGGTTACGTGAGGAAAAACGGGAAAAATTATTGCAAGAGTACCGAGTTGAAGCGTAAGCCGAACGGGGAGGAGCAGAAACGGCAGTCTGTTGCCTTTGGCACGGCGGCAGAAAGGAAACGATGGCTGATGGCTGCTATCCGGTTGGGATTTCCCGGGGGAAACGGATACCCGAAAGGATTCAACGGATTCGTGAGCGCGAACGTGACGAATGCTGTGAAAGTGGAAAAAATAGATCCGGAGGCACCGGTTAACCCGAGCAAGAAAGCCAGGCGGGAGTTCAGGGGGAACATTGATTACCGGAAATTGCGGGTAGCAGCCGGACAGTTGGTGCCACCGTCGGTGAGTGCTGAGATGGATACAGAAAGCCGAAAGGTGCGTTTGGCTTCCCCGGGAAGGCAACTCGAATCGATCGATTGTTTTTTGGATGACCGAATTTATGGTGTGGTGGCAGGCGTGAGGAACAAGCGCTGCTGTGTGGTGGAATTAGGTACACGGGGGGAGGCGGTCGATATGAGCGTGGATTTCCCGGAAAATATAGAGGCGGACGAGATAGTCGTTTATGTGTTCGCCGCCAGTGCCGACGGGAAGGATGTTTCCGATTCGGTATGTTTGCACGTGTCGTCGGATGAAATTTGATGGTCTGGCTGGGTTATTTCTAAATTTTAATGTCATGGGCACAAAAATAAACGATGTCGTAGTAGGAATAGGATAAATGCCGGATTCTGCTTGCAAAATATAAGTTAGAGATGCTCATCCTTACTTGTGGAGTAAACGGTAGCTATGCATTCACGCCCGGAAATTGCATTATTCCGGCAAAATCCATCCATATATGGGCGAGTTTCTGTATATTTACGGCAATTTAACTTAATATTATTTTAAAAGGTAAAAAATGACAATAAAAGAAAGATATGAGGGGGTGCTGGGCTGGTTTGCCGAACATATAGGAATGGCAGAAACAGAATTGGAGTATTGTAATCCCTACGAATTGATTGTAGCGGTCATTTTGTCTGCTCAGTGCACCGATAAACGGGTAAATATGACCACTCCGGCTTTATTCCAACGTTTTCCGGATCCTCAGGCTATGGCTGACGGGAGTGTGGAAGAAATTTATCAGTTGATCAAATCTATTTCTTATCCTAATAACAAAGCCAGGCATTTGTATGAGATGGCTCAAAAACTGGTGACTGATTTTAACGGGCAAGTACCGGAAGATATGGATTTATTACAAACCCTTCCTGGGGTGGGACGAAAAACGGCCAACGTTGTGATGGCTGTAGCTTTTCGCCAGCCTGCAATGCCTGTCGATACACACGTGTTTCGTGTATCGAACCGCATCGGTTTGGTCAATAATACCAAAACACCGCTCGAAACCGAAAAAGAACTGGTGAAAAACATTCCTTCCTCGATTCTTTCCACTGCCCATCATTGGTTTATTCTCCATGGGAGGTATGTTTGTACCGCCCGCAAACCCAAGTGTGAATCGTGTGGATTGACACCCTGGTGCAAATATTTTCAAAAAAATAATTCTTCCCACGCAACTATTTCTTAGTTTTTGCATCTTCTTTATGAAAACAACTATAAAGATATTCCCAAAAGGGAAAAATAACTAAGAAGTAATAACGGGAATTATTACATTTTATTAAAGTTTTTAGGGTTAGTAAAAAAAAAGAGTACATGGCGACGTGTACTCTTTTTATATCCCTTTCTGTTAAAATATGGTTATTATTCTGAGTTTTCTTTTTATTTTTGCCGAAAATACCTTTGATACTTAAACATGGAAAATAATAGAAGAAAACCGGAATGGTTGAAAATAAAGCTGCCGATGGGACAGCTTTCGGTGGAGGTGTTGAATACAATTCGGGGACATCGGCTCAATACGATTTGTACGAGTGGAAGATGTCCGAATCAGGGGGAATGTTGGGGATGCGGTACGGCCACCTTTATGATTGGCGGAAATATCTGTACCCGCGCTTGTAAATTCTGTAATGTCGCTACCGGACATCCGGCTCCTTTAGATGAAGGGGAACCGAAAAACGTGGCCCAGTCGGTCAGCCTGCTTCATCTGCGGCATGTGGTTATTACTTCTGTGGATCGGGACGATCTGGATGATCTCGGTGCGGCACATTGGGTAAACGTCATAAAAGCAGTTAAAAGGCAAAATCCCGAAACAACCATGGAAGTGTTGATTCCCGATTTTCAGGGCCGGCAGGAGTTGATCCGGCTGGTGACCGAAGCCAGACCGGAAGTAATTTCCCATAACCTGGAAACGGTCAGGCGGTTGTCGAAACTTGTTCGGAGTCGTGCCACCTATGAAGTATCTTTACAGGTAATTGCTCAGATTGCGGCTTCCGGCTGTGTTGCCAAATCGGGGATTATGCTGGGATTGGGAGAAACCCGTGAGGAAATATTGGAAACCATGGATGACCTGCGGGCTGTAGGATGTCAGGTGATGACCATCGGACAGTATTTACAACCGACGGCACAGAATATAGAAGTGAAAGAATACATTCATCCCGACGTATTCGAAGAATACAAAGAAATCGGCTTGGCTAAGGGATTTACACACGTAGAGAGCGGACCTTTGGTTAGATCGAGCTACCATGCGGAACGACATGTAAAAAAGTGAAAAATGAGAGATACACAATGGATAGATTTGGGGTGCAAAAGCTATCGGGAAGTGTGGGAATTACAGGAAAACCTACTGGAAGCTGTCAAGACAGCAAAGCTGAATAAGACCTCCAAAAAAAATTATTTGCTTTTCGTAGAGCATGATCCGGTATATACTTTGGGAAAAAGTGGAAATGAAGCGAATATGCTGATTGATGCTATTCGGTTGAGGGCGGAGCACGCCGAATTCATCAAAGTGGATCGGGGAGGGGACATCACTTTCCATGGTCCCGGACAGTTGGTGGTATATCCTATTATCGATTTGGAAGCATTCGGACTGGGGGTGAAAGAATATGTGGATACATTGGAAGAAATTGTCATTCGCACCATTGCCGATTATGGAGTGGTGGGAAAAAGGTTGGCAGGAGCCACAGGTGTGTGGTTGGAACCGGAAACTCCCCGGGCCCGGAAAATTTGTGCTATCGGGGTTAAATGTTCCCGTTATGTCACCATGCATGGGTTTGCTTTGAATGTGAATACTGATTTGAATTATTTCAATTATATCCATCCCTGTGGTTTTGTTGACAAAGGGGTCTCTTCGCTGCAAAAAGAGCTGGGGCAACCGGTCGATATGGCCGAGGTCAAAGAAAAAGTCAAATCTTATTTTCATTCCCTGTTAGGAACTACGTTCTGCGAATAATATAATACTTTTATGAAAATTCCGGGTTTACTATTTACTTGGGAATAGCTGTATTTGTAATCCTGAATGCAACAAAACGGTAAGTTCAAGGCTTTATTCAGGATCGATGGTAAGATCTGAAACTTGGATTATTTTCTTCCCCGTGGATTGGACAAATAAGCCTGTTGCTCTACAGTTTACGGTGATAAAACTTTGAATGTTATGCACTAAAAAATGGCATAAATAGCGATAAAAGCCAGCGTCAGTAAACCGATATATAAAATCGTCGTAGTATACTTGATATTTTCGCTATGCTCGATGAGCTGACGATGTGGAGCATCATAATGCAAGAAACGGGCGATTACCGGACGACGAAGTGCATAGCGGTAAAGGGAATAGATCATCACTGCTCCGCTGATGCCCACCACCATTCCTGCCAGCAAATCGCCGGGATAATGAACACCGATATAAATACGGGTATAAGAATTTGCGATAGCCCACAACACAATAAAAAAGGTGAGCCAGCGTTGTCTGAAAAACAAAAAGACAAAAAAAGCCAGAGCAAAAGAATTGGACGAATGACAGGAAGGAAAACCGTAACGGCCTCCTCGTTTGTCGTTTACCAAATGGATAAATTCCGACAAAGGATTGTTGGGATTGGAAGGACGCATGCGTTCCACCAAGGGACGGATAAGCGATGCACAAATCTGATCAGCATAAGTAATGGTCAAGGCGATGGCAACAAGGGTGAATAGCGTAACCGATAAATTAAAATTTCGCAAGAGTACATAAAGAATAGAAGCATACATCGGGATCCAGATTATTTTTCCTGTGAACAACCACATGAAATTATCCCAATAAGGAGTATGTAAGCTATTTAATGACAACAAAATCTGTTGATCCAGGTGTTGTAAAGTCTCGAGCATCGCTATCGGTTTAGGTATTCTTTCGGGTATCTTCTAAAATTCGTAATCTACACATGCCCTTTCTGACAGGAACGGTTTGATTTGATTGTTCAAAACGGCTTGGTGGGCGGGATGGCTGGCATAAACACCTAAGTCATGCTTATTTTCGACAATAGCCTCCAGACTGAAATCCCAGGTTTCAGACGGATTTATATTGATTCCTACCGTCATTTTTTTTAGTTCGGGGATAACAGGAATCAATGCTTCCAACTGGTTCTTGATTTCCAGGAACCTGGCTTGTTTCTCCGCTTCCCGAAGCGAAGGAGCTAATTTAAAAAGAACGATGTGTTTGATCATATTTTCATTATTCATTCAGTTAAC
>JAETOX010000150.1 GCA_021771575.1 Bacteroides sp.
GGCTCCGACCTCAAAGGTCCCGATGCCTCCGAACCCGCCCGGCTCTACCTCGTCGGCGACCTCCCCGCTTTCTTTCTCCTCGACGCCGAAAACCGCATCGTCGCCCGCGACCTGTCGCTGGCCGACCTCCGCGTGAAACTGGCCGACCTGACAAAGAGGAAAAAGAAATAAAGAGAATGATATTATTTAAGAGAGAGTCCATGAAGAAAAGATTCAAATATATAACAAAAGATGAAGTGTTGTTGCTCGAAGTTTCTCCAGGCTTTATCATTGACGAGTTCGGGGGGCAAAAAGAATAAGGGGAGGGAAATATAGAGACTGTCATCACAAGAGTTCTTTGACACATTGGGACATAGGAAAAGATTTTGTAACTTTGTATAAAATTCAAAATCATGAAATATCCGATAGGAATCCAGAGTTTTGACCAGATTATCGAAGATGGTTATCTCTATGTAGACAAGACCGATTTGATTTATTCCTTGGTTAAGGAAGGCAAGATTTATTTTCTGAGTCGCCCGCGGCGTTTCGGGAAGAGTTTGTTGCTATCCACGCTGAAGAATTATTTTCTGGGTCGGAAGGAACTTTTTAAAGGGTTGGCGATTGACGCTCTGGAAAAGGACTGGCTGACGTATCCGGTGTTTCATATCGATTTCAACGGGCGTGATTTCACGCGTGCCGGAGAATTGGAGGAGGTGCTCGACTGGTATGTTTCCGCTTGGGAAAAAGAGTATGCGGTTGTTGAGGATGAAAAATCGTTGTTGGGAAACCGTTTCATCCATTTGTTGAGCGAGGCGCACCGCCAGACGGGACGTCGGGCGGTGGTGCTGATAGACGAGTACGACAAGCCGATGCTGGACGTGTTGGACACGCGGTTGGAAACTGTGGTGGACGGCAATAAAATGCTGTTGGAAGTGCGTAACCGGAATATGTTGAAAGGTTTTTATTCGGTATTCAAGGCTGCTGACGAGCATCTGCAATTCGTATTCCTGACGGGAGTGACTAAATTTTCGCAGGTAAGTGTGTTCAGCGGGTTCAACCAGCCTCAGGACATCAGCATGGACAAGCGTTACGAGGCGCTTTGCGGCATCACACAGGAAGAACTGGATTTTTATTTCGCGGAACCGATGGCGGAGATGGCGGGAGTTTACCTTTGCGATACACCGGAGATGCGGAAACGGTTGAAGCTGCAATATGACGGCTACCATTTTGGTATGCGGCTGACGGATATATACAATCCTTTCAGCCTGCTGAATGCGTTTTCATCGCAGATGATACAGGATTACTGGTTTCGTAGCGGCACGCCTTCCTATTTGGTACGTCTGCTCCGGCATACGAAGGAGAATCTGGATGAATTGACGGGGCGGTATTACGAGCCGCAGGAGTTTGTTGACTACAAGGCCGATGTGGAGAAGCCATTGCCGATGATATACCAGAGCGGTTACCTGACCATCAAAGACTATAACATGCGGCGCAACACTTTCCTGCTGGATTTCCCGAACAATGAGGTGAAGAACGGTTTTTTGACCGTGGTTGCCTCTGATTATCTTAAGCCGAAAACGAGCGTCAATGCCTGGGTTCAGGATGCTGTGGATGCTTTTGAGGATGGCGATCCGGAAAAGTTCCGCCGTCTGCTGACCTCCTTCCTGAGCGACATCCCCTACACGATGCGGCGCAAGGAAAACGAGCGGGAGCGGGAACGTTATTTCCACTACACCTTTTATCTGATTATGCGGCTCATCAGCGTGTACACGGTCTACACGGAGAAGGAGCAGAGCGGGGGACGGGTGGACTGCACCGTGGAGACGGACAACTACGTGTATATCTTCGAGTTCAAATTGGACGGCACGGCCGCGGAGGCGTTGCGGCAGATCGAGGAGAAAGGGTATGCCTTGCCTTACTTAGCGGACAAGAGGAAACTCTACCGCATCGGAGTAAGCTTTTCATCCGAAACCGGCACGGTGGAGGATTGGGAAGTGAGGGAGTAATTTTTTCCATTATAGATTGATTTCCGTGTCCCGCTTTTTTCAAAAGGCGGGACACTTTTTTTGTATGTCCCAAGTGTTTTTGTGTAAATGTAAAAAGAAAAGGAATGAAGAGATATTATTTTCAAAATATAGAGAGGGTAGGGGAAGCAAGAAAAGCTGCAATCAAGGCTTGGCAACGGAAGGATAGGAATAAGGAACAGGAAGAACCATACATAAGAGATGTTTTATATCATTAGGAATCATAAGAAAAGATGTAATATGAAAACATTAGGATTGACATTAGGGTTGATTTTGGGCTTGCTTTCGGTGAGCTGAGGACAGGATGGGTATATGTTGTCCGGTAAGGTGCATGGATTGCAGACGGAAAAAGTGTATTTGATGGCGGCGGATTTCGGGAAGGCGGATACGCTGGCCGCGGCCGCGGTGGAAAACGGCAGGTTTCCTGCTGACCGGCCGTATGCCGTGCGGTGTGCGTGCGGTGAATCTGGTTTTTGCGGGGGTGGAAGGGCAGTTGCCCTTCTTGCTGGAGCATACGACCTGGCGGGTGTCTGTCACCGCTCAGGGCACTGCCATCGAAAGCGAGGGGGCGTCGAAGCTGCTCAAGGAGTTCGAGCGCATCGGGCGGGACTATGCGATGGAGCAATACCGCATCCGGGCGGAATACGAGTCGGGAGAGTCCCTCTCTTCTGACCTTTTCAACTGTTTGATATTACGGATATGAAGATACTTAATTTATTCTGACTTATGAAACTAATTACCCTATTATTGTTTTTTGTTTCCTGTGTGTGGAAACTGGAAGCCCAGGAAGTGGCGTTTGAACATTTTCGGTTGGACCGTGAATATTGGGGAGAAAAGGGCTCTTTTGTGTACATTTTGCCAGAGAACATGGAGCGTGTCTTTGAATCGTTGAAACAGGATCTGCTGCCTTACTGCATGAGCTTTCACTCCAGCGAGGTGTACGACAAAACCAGGACCCAGGACACCGTGAGTGTAGAAGACGAGGACAAAGCCTCCCTGTCTGCGGAGCGTTGCCGCGCGGACAGAGAAATGAGATCAGATATCGTGAAAGATAAAGAAACGGGTGATACCGTGCGAGGTAAACACGTGGCTTATCAGGTCACACGAGGCGAGTTTGTATCTCGGAATCGAGGCTACGTGATCAAGAACGTGAATCTTCCGGACACATTAGTGTGTTTTAATAATAAGCAGAGATGGAGTGTTTTAACCAAAAGAGTAACAGAGCAAATTAAAGAAGTCGTGCTTGAACAATTTAGAGCGGAAGATTCTGTTTTCTTGTTTTCAATTCCGGAAACAGAGAAGAGCCATCGAGGTTGTACTGTCTGTTTTGTTTTGGACGAGAGTTTGAAGATCGAGAATGTCGTATTTACTTTTCCCGGTCATTCCGACTTTTGGATAAATCTTCTGGTAGATTACTTTTTCAGGATGGAAAAAGCAATGCTGGAAATGAATTTAGACGTGGATGCTAACGATAAGGCATGGATTGAAGAAAAAAACTTGAACAATTCATTTTACACCATTTTCATATCTTCCAGGCATGTTAAAAAGAAATTGGCAGAATTGGGGAAATAGAAAGTATAAAGTTTGAAGTTATGTTTGATGTCAAAATTTAGTTTAAAATAAATGAAGATATACAGAATTATTGTTATTGTATGCTTGGGTGGGCTATTGAGTAATTGTGCGGATGAATTTAGGAATCTGGATCAGGAGGACATTTCAAGAACGGAGTTGATTTTAAGTGCGGATGATTATGGTCCTTATGGAAAAGAAATAGCAAATATAAAAGCAACTGTTTTGGGAAGAAAACTTTTTCAAGGAATAGCTATTCCTATTACACTTGTATATAAACCTGATCTTGGCAAAAGGACAGTGGGGTATTTAGGTAATGGAAAAATAGGTTATTGTTTTCTTTCTTACCCGGCGGAACCGATTTTGTTTCACGAATTATTCCACGTATTCCAGACAAGGGCAGAGGTTGTGGCTTCGAGAAATAACGAGATAGAAGCGTATGTGGCCCAATATCTTTTTTGTAAAAGTGTTGATCCTGTGCATGTAGATGATGTTTTTGAGGCGATATCTGCTTCATTCGAGCAGTTGATTAAACAATTAGCTGATTATGCAGAATGGAACACTTCAAGCCAAAAAAATAGTCAAAAATTTCATGAACTTTACTCAAGGGCCTTGGCAGAACTTCGGGAAAGTAATTTGTATGGGACTCACACCAATTATACGGAAGAACGTGAACCATACTCTTTCCCTAATTTGTATCTATTGTTGAATGTTATAAAATAAAAGCTATGAAAAAGATCGTATTATCATTCGTGCTCGTGTTAACATATGGCATATTGTTCGCGCAGAATAACGGGGAAACGAGATCGGATATCGTGAAAGATAAAGAAACGGGCGACATTGTGCGGGGTAAACAAGTGGCTTATCAAGTCACAAGAGAGGACAAGATATTTCGTTTTGACGATAAAGTTTTTGAGCTGGGACCTCGAGATCGGTTCTACGAGATCAAGAACGTGAATCTTCCGGATACATTACTACATTCTAATAGTCCGCAGGGGGCTCCTTTAACCAATAGGATGAGAAATCAAATTAGAGAAGTAGTTCTTGAACAATTTAAGCCGGAAGACAGTGCCTCTTTGCTTTCAATTGCAGAAACGGAAAAGAGCTATAAAATTTGTACTATTTGTTTTGTTTTGGATGAGAATTTCAAGATCAAGAATATTACATTCTTTATTTCTGGTCAATCCGATTTTTGGATGAATCTTCCGGTAGATTACTTTTTCAGGATGGAAAAAGCAGTAATGGAGATGGATTTAGACGTGAGTAATGACGATGAGGCGTGGATTGAAGACAGCAGGTTGTGGTGTTCATATTATATGGTTAACATCTCTTCCAGAGACGTTAAAAAAGATTAGCAGAAAAATAGAGTTTGATACATGAAAAATTTACTATTCTTTAAAGCCGGAAACGTCATGTTGGAATTGCTGCGGAAAGAAGAGTTACAGACTATTTCCTGGTCCGATGGATGATCCTTCCGAAAAGACTGGTAGAAAAGATTTTTCTTATGGTGATCTGCCAAAGTCTATGATAATAGATTATATGAATAATATTTATGCAGATCCCGTCGGTCGATATCTGATTGATAATATTGATAAGAACCGTGGATATATAAATTTTGTGATAGATAAATCTTTATCATATGATAAGATGAAAGTAACACGTTCTGGTTATGAAATTACAATATATTGTAATATAGCAAGTTCTTATGGCAAAAAATTGTATCAGTCTCTTATATTTCACGAATTGTTTCATACTTATCAAAGAACAGGTAAAAGCTATGAATTAAATAGTGAAATAGAAGCTTATATGGCACAATTACATTATTTGCAGCGTCTTACAGGGGAAATAATAACAGGCCCTAATAATGAGTTTTGGCACTCATTAAGAAGTCTTGATGATTTGTTGAGAAGTCTTGATTATTTGTTGGGAAACAATAGTTATAGTAAAATAATGAAAAAATTTAACTCCATGTATGAAGATGTTATTATAAAACTTCGACTTTATGATACTGACTATGAACGGATGAAAGAACATTCATACTATCGGAATTTTGAACAATTAGAAGAATTAGAAAATTTACTATTGAAATGATTATGTATAAAAAAGAGATAATGCTTATAGCTTTAACTTTCATCGTCGGATTAGTGTTTGCACAGGCTGAAGATGAAAGGAGCGATCATAATCCTGACCGTAAAATCAAAGGGTTAAAATTATTTGTGAGGGGTAATTATGTGGGGATTGTTAAGGAGAATATGCTTCCTTTTGAGGATACTTTGCCTTGTTTGAATATAAAAAACATTAGGCAAGCAGATAAATATATGGAGAAAATTGCGGACAAGGTAATTCCATCTTCTGCATTAGAAAAATTGTCCAGGCTGGAGCAACAGGATACAACTCGGGCTTTGTCGATTTATATAGAAATGAAAGTGATGCGTGAAGAGCAGCAGATACAGCATTATTTATTTTATATGTCAAAAGAAATATTCGATGTTTTGACTAATGAAGAGGTATTTACCATGTATGACCTTTTCGGAAAAGAACAGATTAATTCTGGTTTAATTGAATTCCGGATATTGTCACCGGAACAAATACAAAAGATTTCGCATGAGTGTGCCGGAGTTTGTGGAAATGGGAATTCGAATAATCCTGATCCTCTTGATGTCGTCCCTATAAATAAGCGGAGATTAGTGGAGCAGGGAATTCTTTACCTGCCTTTAGTGAAATTAAATATGAAATTGCCAATCTGCATATTTAAATAGAAAATAGTAACAACAATTTAACTGAAAATCTATGAAAAAATTAATTTTAAACATGACCGTTTTGCTTTTGGTTTGCTGCTTTTCAGCAGTAGCCCAGGAACATGACCGACTGTTGCAATTACTGAAACAGGAATTGCGCTACACCCTGTGCGAACTTCAAAAACAGGAACACGCCCCCTACCACATGAGCTTCCGCGTCAGCGAAATATACACCCT
>JAETOX010000008.1 GCA_021771575.1 Bacteroides sp.
ATAGCGTGCAATGCTGTCCATCAGTACAGCTGCTTTTTCCGGTCTAATTTCCGAAGCGATATAATACATTTCCGAAAGTCCCAATATCCGGATTTTTTGTTTCGAATTTTCGTAATCTTCTGTATGTTTCTTTAGTAACATATCATAACTGCCAGGGTCACTTTCTATAAGCTGATAACGGAAATCCGTTATTTTTCCTTCAAAGATGCCCTCTCTGACATCTATTAAGCGGAAACGGCTTGTAAAATTGGATGCCGGATAACAATAGGAGGTATACCAGGCATCGACCGAGGTCGAAAATACCCCGAAAATAAATTCATCGGTAAACAGGGCATCCCGTTTTTTGATATTCTCTGTGGTCACCATGAAGTCATCTCGTTGTATCAGGCGGAATTTACCGGATTCGATAATTTCCATAGCACACTCGTACGCTTTTTCCCGGTCGTTGCCTTCGGAGCGGTCCAGGTATACCCGCGCCATGGTTGCCAGAATCCCATAATAGTTCATGCGGTATTTCCGTTTAGAGAGGAAAGAAGACATGTAATAGTTTTCGTTTTTATCGGTTACATTTTCGGATTTCTCCTCTTCTTCTGCATTACCGGATACAAATACGGGCGTTTCCGTGCGAATGATGTCATCTTTCAAAGCTTCCTTCGCTTCTTCCAGGTCGGTAAGTATTTTTTCGATTACCTCTTTGACTTTTAACTGCGGGTCGATCAGATTAGAATATCCTTTCCGGTAAGGAATAGATAAGTATTCAGGTTTGTCTTTTATATTGGGTGCAAAAATCCGCAATATCTCGTAATGGAGGAAAGCACGCAAGGCCAGACATTCGCCTTTCAAATACCAATAACTGTCAAGACTCTCGGGAGTTTCATCTTCCAAATGTTTGAGGATGTTATTGGTCAGGGAAATACAATAATACAATTTTTCCCAAATGGCATCGGAAATTCCGGCAGATTCCGGTGCCCGATAATTATAAGCCATCATATATTCCCACTCATTTCCGGCGCGCACATCGAAGAGTTTGCCGAGTACGTCCATCGTCATAGGCAACCGCCCTCCGTAGAGATCGTTTTTTCCCATACTGACATACACTCCATAAAGTGCATCCATAAATCCTTGTTCGGTGGAGAACATATCACCTTCACCGACTTCCGATTCCGGCCGTACATCCAGCCATTTTTCACATCCTGTCATAAGAACCAACAAGATGCCTGCTATTGCCCAACGCATATATAATTTCAAGTTCATACTCTGGTAATATTAAGTTTATAAAGTAGCCGATAATGAAAAAGTCATCGTCCGTGCAAAAGGATAACTCAACCCCCGCTCTTCTTTTACTGTCGAAAAACGATACACGTCGCCCATATTGAAGGTAAAACGCAAACTATTCAGACTGATCTTTTTGCACCATTGGGATTTGAGATCGTATCCCAAAGAAATGCTACCGATATTCAATACATTATAGTCCTGCACGAAACGAGTGGTAAGGTTGGAAACATTTTCCTGCAAAGCAATGTTTTTGAAGAACGTCTTGTCTCCCGGTTTTTTCCAACGGTCGGTCAATACCCGACGGTCGGCATTGTAATTGGGATTTACTCCTTCTACCCGTTCGGCCAAGGTAGAATTATACGTCTGTGCTCCACATTCGAAGTTCATGGAAATGTTGAGGCTGATTCCCTTTACGGTCAGGAAGGAATTCAAACTTCCTCTGAATTTCGGATCGGTGGTTCCGCAAACGATTTTATCCTTATGATCCCAAACAGTAGTGTAGGACCCGTCTTTTTTAATGAATACTTCCTTTCCGGTTTCCGGGTCTATCCCCAAAGAAGGAACGGCTTTTAAAGCATCGAGTGATTCCCCTTCCTCGTATAAAGGCACCGGCTTTTTGGTTTCCTCCTCGTTAGCTTCTTCGTTTTTCCGACCTAAAGCATTACTGATTTTTGTAATCTTATTTTGGCTATCACTGGTACCGAAAGCCAAAGCCCAATATACATTCTTTTTGGCATTCCGGATTACCTGCGAACGCAGACTCAACTCCCAACCTTTGTTTTTCATTTCTCCCAGGTTTTCTTTATACTGACCGAACCCCAGGGAAGGCGGAATACTCAAATCCAATAACAGATCTTTTGTCCGTTCCTGGAAATATTCTCCGGTGACAGAAATCCTTCCATCGAAAAAATCCAGGTCGGCACCGATATTGTAGGAAAATTTCCGCTGCCATTTCAAGGCATCGTTCCCCATTACTTCGATGGTTGCACCGATTCCGTGCATATAAATATTGTCCTTGTTATAGATATAAGTGGTTTGCGCCTGATAAGGATCGAAAGATACATTTCCGGTATATCCCAGCGAACTCCGGATTTTGGCATTCGTCAGCCAGGACGGCCGCCCCAGAAAATGCTCGTTATGAATATTCCAGGCCAAACCGTCAGCCCAGAAAGGAGCGAAACGGTTTTCTTTACCGAATTTCGAAGAGCCGTCGGTCCGATAGGATATATCGAACATGTAACGATTGTCGTAACCATAGCTGGCGTTGGCAAAAAAACCGATTAACCGGTCCTGTTCCACTTTTCCGGAAGGACGGGTGTTTTTTTCATATTGAGCAGCAAAATCCATATTGGACAAGTTATCGCTCAAAAAGCCCTGGCCCGCAAAATTTTTACTGTCTGATTTGTTGCCCTGCATGTTCAAACCACCGACAACGGTAAACATGTGTTTATCCAATTGTTTATAGAAATTCACCACGATATTGGCATCTATAGCCGAAGTTTTAGAGCTACCTACCCGATAGATTCCCTTTTCATCGTCCGGTTTCCCTTCGAACTGGCTGTCTTTAGGGGAAATGAAACTTTCAGTACCCGAATTTCCGAAAGTATATGAAAATCGTCCGGTCACCCTTAAGCCATCGAATACATACCACTCGACATCGAAATTATCGGTATAAGAAGTGTTTTCCGATTTACTGAAGCTATTTAACGACGCATTAAACAAAGGATTCACGTCCCCGTTTGAAAATTTATATATATAACGTCCCTTGTCGTCCTTATCCCTCTCGTAAGGATTGATCCTGGCATAATTGCTGAAATTGCCGTAGGGGCTTTCGGATGATTGAGTTTGATTGACGGAAAGCATATTGCCGATGCGGATTTTATTACTGATGCTATATGTCCAGGTAAAACTCAGCCCTAATCGGTCACGCTTGGATTCTTTCATAATGCCCGGATTCGCTCCGTAATTGATATTTACCCCATAGCGTGAACGCTCGTTACCCCCTCCCAGAAAAAGAGAATGCGTATGTTTAAAAGCTGTCTGTAAAGGTTTCGAAAGCCAATAGGTGTTCACTCCCCGCAACACTTCTCTTTTTCTTTCCTCATACAATTGGTCCAGGTCCATCTGTTTTTTCAAATCTTCGTTTTTATAGACACCAGCCAACTGTTCGAATTCTAATTTCTCCGCTGCATTCAACAAATCGTAATCTGTCAAGTCGGGATACTCCACTGTACCGTTAAAAGAATAACTCACCGACAATTTGCCTTGTGCGGGCATTTTGGTTTCGATCACAATCACCCCGTTCGCAGCGCGGGATCCATAAATAGCCGTAGCAGCAGCATCTTTCAGGATGGTCACCTGATTAATCCGCTCCATGTCTGTGTCGAAGATTGTCTGTAAGCTGACTTCATACCCATCCATGATAAAAAGCGGATTATTGGACTTTCCTTCAAAACTCGATTTTCCACGAATCAGAATATCGGGAACATGGTTGGGGTCGGCACCGGCCTCTTTGTTTTCTACAATCTGGAAAGAGGGCTCATAAGCTTGTAAAGCCTTGAATAAATTGGTCGGACTGATTTTTTTCAGTTCTTCGCCTTTCACCGATACCGCTGAGCCAGTATAAGAAGTTTTCGCTTTATTAAAGTAACCGGTGACTACCACTTCATCTATCGCCTGGACATCTTCTTTCATTACCACCACCAAGGGTTTGTCGTCGCGGATTTCCACTTCACAAGGTTCCATACCGACAAATGAAAACAACAATATCAAATTCTCTATCTGTGGAAGTTCGAGGTTGAATTTTCCTTCGAAATCCGTGACTCCTCCCGTATGCGTTCCTTTCAATACAATGGTCACCCCCGGTAAAACATTCCCCTTTGTATCTTTGACCACTCCCCGGACAACACGGGCTTGTTGAGGTATACTCCGATTGTCGATTTCACCTACCCGGTGGATCACCACAAATTTGTCCGTTACATCGAATTTCACCTCCCGGCCTTTGAATATGGCTTTCAACGCTTCTTCAACACTCACATTGTTGAGGTCTACATCGATTTTTTTATACACATCTATCCTGGAGTTATTGTAAAAAAAATCCAGTTTAGTAGATTCAGATATCCGGTTCAATACCTGTTCAATGGTAGCATTTTCCATTTTCAGGTCGAAACGGACATTTTGTGCATGAACATTTGCGGATAGATTGTACACACACACCAAACAGAAAAAAACTGTCAACCGCATAATAAATAAGATTTTTTTCAGCCATTTCCGGGGAAATAGCCCCAAGTCATGATTTTTTTTCATAAATTTGTTAATTATATTAGTAAATATGCCTTGCCCTAACGTCCAAATCCGGACAAGACGTTTGCTGTAAATTACCGGGGAAATCGGGAAAATTTCTCCGGTATTATTTTTGTTCGGAAATTACAATAGTCTTGCCTTTGACACAAAACCGTACGTTACTGGTGTTTTCGATCATGCGAATCAACTCTTCCAAAGGTTCGAAACGTAAAATAGCACCGGTGAAACAGATTGTTTTTACCTGTTCATTACTAAAGAAAATATCTACATCATACCAACGGGAGATTTGTTTGCTGATTTCTTCCAGGGCTGTATTACAAAACATAAATTTGCCGTCTATCCAGGATGTAAACTGGCGGGTGTTCACTGCTTTGACGACCATGCGGTTTCCGGCGAGACAAGCCTGTTCGCCCGGTTTCAACCTCATCATTTCCTGCCGCGCGGTTTGTACTTCAACGCTTCCTTTTACCAAAGTGGCATGAACGGTTTCTTCATCTTCATAGGCCGATACATTAAAAGAGGTTCCCAATACTTTGATATCCATGCGGGCTGTAGCTACGATAAAAGGACGGGCCGTGTCTGGAGTGACTTCGAAATAAGCTTCCCCGGTCAATTGCACTTTCCGCTCGTTTCCGGCAAAAGCTTGTGGGAAAGTCAATACCGAGGCAGCATTCAACCATACCCGCGTACCGTCGCTCAAGGTAATGCGATATTCCCCTCCCCGGGGAACGATCAACTGATTTTCTTCCTGAGCAGTTTTATAACTGGCAGAATCGATCAGATAACTCAGCATATTGCCGACATCTGTTTTAATCTTTGTACCATTTTCTGTAATAATCAGAGTATCTATTTCTCCATTCAGGCGAATGGGGCGCTGAGCAGCTATTTTTAAAATGGCCTTTTCTTTTCCGGGACAAGCCACCTCGCTAAATAACCGATTTTCATCCCCGGGCATTGTCTGTAAAAGCAACCATATTGCCAAACACAAAGGCAAAGCCAGAATAGCGGCCCAAGCAATGGCTTTTTTACTCCCCCGGAGAAAACGCCGGGAGGCCTTCACTTTTATCAAGGCTTTCTCCGTATCTGCCGAAAAAGGCCGATCCAATAAGGTAGCCTGAGCACGCATTTGAAAATAACTCTCCCACCACTGCCGATGTTCATCCCTTTCTGCCAGCCAGGCCGCTAATTCTTTTTCATCGTCTGTCGTCTGTTCATGGTCCAGGTGAAGCACGATCAATTCAAAAATCCGATCCGGAATATTGTACATATTTTCATCTTTTTAAGCATAGTACTAGAAAAGAAAAAAACAGGGTGAAGAAAGAGAACAATTTTTTTTATTTTTTATCAAGATAGCTATAAAGAAAGAATAATAAGAGCATTTGGTTGCGATCCAACTTGGCCCGTAATTCTTTATATGCTATTTTCATTTGGGTTTTCACACTATTCACCGAAATCCCCATATAATCGGCCACTTCCCGGTATTTCATATCTTCCAGGACTACTAATTTGAAGATTCCTTTACATTGCAGCGGAAGTGCTTCTACAGCATTCCAGAGTGCCCGCAATACCGGAGATTCGAAGTCACATTCCCAATCCGGAACAATCACTTCATTTAATAATGCAGACAGTTCCACATTCTGTTTTTTGACACGAAGATGGGTATAACAGGCATTCCGTACCGAAACATACAAATAGCTATCGATAGATTGCCGTTCATCGATGGCTTCTTTTTTGCGCCATATATTCGAGAAAAGCTCCTGAACGATATCTTCTGCCACGGAATAATCGCCGACAAAGGCCCAGGCAAACCGGCATAATTTTTTATAGCGGCTGCGAAACAGTAAATCAAAGGCTGACTCTTTGCCTGCTTTCAGCTCTTTGATTAACTGTTCGGATTTAATATATCCTGTCAAATCGTTCATTATCACAGCAAAGGTAATAAAGTAAACGAAAAACCAAAAACGGCAGGCCCGTTTCTCGGCCAAACTCAATACAACTCTTCGAGTTGCCGCACCGGTAATAAAACCCGGTGGACCTTTTCACCAGTCACGGTTTGCCGAAGTGTAAAAGGTTGTTTTAAACGGCAATCCCGGGAAGAACTTCCCCAAAGAGCCAGATAGCGCCCGGATTCAACAGCCCAACAGGAAGCTTGCTCATCGAAGGAAGCCAGTTCGTCCAGCCCGACAACCAGCCGAACAACTTCACTTTCTCCAGGAGCCAATACTTTTGTTTTGGCAAAAGCTTTCAGTTCTTTGTGTGGTTTGACCATTGTTTTTCCGGGAGCGGCGATATATAACTGCACCACTTCTTTTCCCGGTAGTTTTCCGGTATTGGTCACTGTACAGGAAAATTCGTATCCTTGCCTTGTACGCAAATACCGAGGTTTGCTATAGGTAAATGTGGTATACGACAGTCCGTAACCAAAAGGATAGGACACTGCTGTTCCGGATTTGTCGAAATAACGATATCCGACAAATATACCTTCTTCATAACAGGTATAATCGATATGAGGACGATCGATACCTTGTGCTCCGGTGTAAAATTCCCGGTAAATATCTACCGCCTCCTGGTCGGTGATGACAGGGAAATTACGAGATGAAGCAGCATCTTCATAATGAACAGGAAAAGTCATGGGCAGCTTACCGGAGGGATTTACCTTCCCTGATAAAATATCGGCTACCGAATGACCGCCTTCCTGCCCACCCTGCCAAGCCAACAGAATGGCATCGGGTTTATCCTTCCAGGAATCTGTTTCGATCACTCCTCCTATATTCAGCACCACAACCACCTGTTTCCCAGCCTCATGGAATATACGGGTAATTTTTCCCACCAATGCCTGCTCATCCGCACACAGGTTGAAATCATTTTCCACTTTGCGGTCGGTATATTCTCCGGAATTACGCCCCAGTGTGACAATAGCGATATCCGCCTGTCCGGCTTTCCGGCGAACTGCGTCTTCAGTGATATCAAATTCCGGAATCCGTGGCGGAGTTACGTGGTTGTACTTTTTCTTGTCGATCTTCGCTTCTTCTTCATTTATATAGTTTTCGTACTGCTTTTTCAAACCGGCATCCAGCTGATAACCGGCATTTTGTAATCCTTGTTCGAGCGAAACGGTATACGCCTCATTGACATCTCCACTCCCGGTTCCCCCGGCAATAAAACGATAAGACGTATTTCCGAATACCGCGATATGGGTTATTTGGGGGGCCAGGGGCAAAGTTTGTTTTTCATTTTTCAACAGGATCATCCCTTCGGCCGCAGCCTGTCGGGCAATAGCCGAATGAACGCCGAGGTTGGGAGCGGAAGAATGGACATATTGCCGGAAACAGGGAGTTCTCCCGATCAACTCCAGCATTCTCCGGACATTCCGGTTGATATCGGCCATGGACAACCGACCTTGCTGTAAAGCCTTCCGAATGCTATCCTGCTGACGTATTTTACCGGGCATGATCAAATCGTTCCCGGCCTTTACCTGAGCAACGGCATCTTTTCCCCCGAACCAGTCGGTCACCACTAACCCCTGAAATCCCCATTCTTCCCGGAGAATGGTCGTTAACAGATCATAGCTCTCGGAAGTATATATCCCGTTGATTTTATTATAGGATGACATCACCGTCCAGGGTTGAGCTTCTTTTACCACCATCTCGAATCCTTTCAGATAGATTTCGCGCAATGTCCGGGGGGAAAGAACGGCATCATTAGCTATACGATTGGTTTCCTGGTTATTCACCGCAAAATGTTTGACCGAAGTACCGACGCCGTTTTCCTGGATTCCCTTCACCATCGCCACCGCCATTTTACCCGTGAGGTAAGGATCCTCGGAGTAATATTCGAAATTCCGTCCGCAAATGGGATTCCGATGAATGTTCAGGGCCGGAGCCAGCAGCACATCGCAATTATATTCCAGTACTTCTTTCCCCATCGCCCGTCCTACCTGCCCGACCAATGCGGTATTCCAGGATGAGGCAAGCAGTGTTGCTACCGGAAATGCCGTACAATAACAGAGCCGGCCGGTAGTATCCTGTTGCGGATCGATCCGCAAACCAGCAGGTCCGTCAGCCATGACAATCGCAGGGATACCTAAACGTTCTATAGGATACGTGGTGCCGGCAGCACCCGGAACAATCCGCCTGGTATAGCCGACTGCCATCCGAACATCTTCGGCGACCTCTCCCGTACCCGTCAATAAACGGATTTTTTCTTCCGTAGTCATGGCTTTTATTACTTCTTCGAGCGGAGATTTACCCAACCGGGGAAGCTCCTGTGCTTTTACCCAAGTAAAGACAAAAAGGAAACTAAAAAGAAATATACATTTGATCATCTTGTAAAAGTTTAAAATTCCGGGCAAAAATCATCAATTTACCTTTATTTACAACGTTTACCAGATAAAAACAGTAGGACGCGCTTGATTTATTGATATAAATCAAGCCGCTCAAATGCGTCCGGCCCGGATCCGGCTCAACGTCTCCGGAGTCATTCCTAATAACGAGGCGATATAAATCTGAGGAGCACGTTTGATGATTTGCGGATGTTCGCATTCCAATTGACGGTAACGTTCCACCGCCGATTGCCGGCAGCGGGCATCCGCTTTACGTTGGGAGATCAATAACGAACTTTCCAAAACAGCACAGTATAATCTGAGGATCTCCGGATTCCGGTCCATGGCTTCGTGCAAAGGAATATACGGAATCTCATAAATCAGGCAAGGTTCGAGCGCTTCCACACACAAATAAGCAGGCTCCTGACGAATAAAACTTTCGAGGCACACGAACAAATGATCTTCGTAAGTGATATGTTCGGTAATTTCATATTTCTTTTTCCGATAAAACTGCCGGATCATTCCTTCAGCCACCAGCCCCATCGAACGGGCTACTTCACCTTCTTTCAGAAATAATTCACCTTTCGTTAATTTCCGCGGGATGAGCATGCCAGCCAATTGCTCCAGGCTCTCCTCACTCAACGACACCGTGTGCCTGGAGATTTTTACTGCAATCGCTCTCCGCTCATCCATTCTTACCTTAAATATGAATAGCGATCCGCTCGTCGTTCATGTGATAAGTTTTCATCAAATCGGCCGTCATGCAGGAATGAATCGGTAAGACAGTGACAATATCCCCGACATGGAGATGATCCAGGAACTTGTCCGTCGCATGAATGATACCATGTTCCTGGGATAAGGACACCAATTCTACTCCGGGAATAATATTTCCCCAATAGTCAGTGTGATTTTCTGCCACCAATCCGTACAAAGGCCGGTTAGCCTCCCGATCGATCCGATCCTTGGAAAAATGGACGCCCCCTCCATAAATCACCACTTCATTGCGATCTCTGTTGATATCTACAACCGGACATTTTACAGCCATAGCGATATTATACCACTCACAAGAGCCGATCCGCATTTGGGTAACATCATAAAATACGAAATTACCGGGCCGGATTTCATCGGCAACTCCGAAACGATCGGCCAGAGAACACGAAGGGGTATCACCTAAAGAAATCTTCAGTTGCGGATAACGACTGATGTAACGTTCTTTGATATTTTTAAGCATGCGTAGATTATCCTTGTGAATTTGCAGAATTTCCTGTTTCGAACGGGCATTGTAAGTATGTCCGGCATGGGTGATAAAACCTTCGAATTTCATATTCACATCAGGGGCAACGATATCGATGATCCGATCGATCTTTTGATAATTGTTGGCATCCACTCCATCTCGATGGTAGCCGGTATCGACACCCAGATAAACCCCCACCGGATATTTCAGACACTCCGCCAACTGACGGGTTCCTTCCGAATGAGCCAGCAAAAGATTCAGCCGGATTTTTGAAGCCAAAGCGTTGATTTTTTCCTGTTCGAGGCAATTCACCGGAAAGGCGACTGTAATATCGTTCCATCCCCATTCTGCAAATTTCATCGCCATATTCAAAGACGATACAGTAATTTTATCGACTCCGCAAGCACGGAACCATTCTCCGATTTCCCGGGATTGGTGGGTCTTAAAATGAGGACGAAAAATCACTTGGGCAGCTTTCGCCTTGGCTGCCATTCGGGCAATATTACTTTTACAAATTTCCTCATTCAGGACCATAGTAGGCTGTATTACCTGAATCATATACTTACATTTTTCACTTTCACAAAGATATAGAAGACTATTGAAAAGACAAAAAGAGAAGGTGTCAAAATGAATTCTCCCATTTTAACACCCTTTTAATTAGCGGAATCACCACCACCAATTAAAGAAAACGATCCGTTTGCAATTGCTTTTACAATAGCCTCGGCAATTGCTTTCGTTGCTTCTGCAAATTTCGGAATTTCAAATACCCCAACAGGATTATTCCAAAGAATTGTTTTCGAATGTCCGATGACTTCAGCAAAACGCTCACGGGTTTCCGGACCAATATCCAAGCCTTTCCAACCATCCGAAATATTCATCGGGTCACAAACTTGTGTATGAGCCCCTTTACTGAACGCATCTCCCAAACCAATATCTTAAGAAATCGTTTTAGACACTCCATATAACATCCGGTGAAAATAATATAACTCTCTATTATTCCGAACCTCTATAATCAATAATTCCCCTTTTGTATTTTCCACCAAAATATCCGCCCGGTTGAATTTATCCACAGTGTCCACCTGATTCGACTCGCTTTCAAGAAACTTACAAATATAAATATCCTCTGCTCTTATCCCGAAGCAAACGCTTCATCGCCCAATCAAAATGAATCGCCCATAATATCTGTCATTAGATTACTCAATAAAGGTAAGGAAAAAAGAGAATTCCTAAAGCCTTTTCAGACTTTAGGAATTCTCTGATTAAACAAAAACGAACTTATTTTTCGTCTCCCATATTATTCGTAAAAGGGAATGTCCCGTCATAAGCATTAAATTTACCATAATCAACACAATGGTGCAATATATGCGGGAAAGTATGTGTGATTTTTTTATCTTCAACATTGATAAAGATAACACTTCCTTTCCGTTCCTCCGGACTATTTTCATCATAGAGAACAACCACCATGCGGGAACCACGGGCAGAAAAACCGATAAACTCAATTGTCCCCAATCCCAAATCAGACGGCAATTCTTTCCATATATTCAATTGAGGTGCTTCAATCGGCGAATAATATATAACATTACCCCTGTTAATATACCAATGATTGGCCGCAATACCATTACCTACAGCAAAAGCTGGTTTTCCATTCAGATTATCAAATGACAAAACTATCTCATCCAAAAAAGAATACCCATCACTGCTTTTATCAAAACTATATGCATGAATACCATCAGCATCAATACTATAAGCATTCAATTTTGTCGTATAATTCGCAACAGAAGTATAAATAAGTTCACCTTTTATCTCCAGATTATCTGCAATTTCCACTACCTTATCAAAAGCATTAGCATCTGCATAAATACCCAAAGCAGGATTACTGGTCTTATAAGGTTCAATCACATAAAATCTGCGAGTCAGCTCATCATATACCCAACAGAATGCCAAACCATTCCCTGCAAAACAAGGATTACTCCAATAATATTCTTTATCATGGCTGGCCGGACGATATAATTTTCCCAATCCGGTCCCGCTATCCATAATATACTTAAGAAATTTTCCTTCACTTACAAAATATTGTTCTTTCCGGATAGTAGTAATATTCCGCTCAGGACTAAAATGATATCCGGCACTTAAATCACTGAAACTTTCCTCTGTAATCAATGAATTCGCTATAAACGTGGCATTATTGGTTATAATAGCCGGATAATTCCCGTCCCGGGTCAGAATGGTTATGGTCCAATAATAACTGCCCAACAAACTACCAAAAGAACCTACTAATTGTGACGGTTCGTTACCAAATTCATAATCCCCGCATCCGGTTGCATATTTGACATCTTTCAACGCAGGGCCATCCCCTGGTACAGCCTGAATATATGCCATCTCTGTAGCACCGCCCTCTTTGCGCGTAAGAAAATAATATCCCCAATTGAATGGATTCACTATCTCCAACCAGAAAGTTCTCCGATACTGCATTTTAGTCACATTGTCCGTAATAGTCAATGCCGCCAACTGTTGACCATAGTCTAACGGCGGCAACATAATATCTAAAATCTTATCCGTTGACACCTCTGTATCTTTGATAGACCAGGAATAAGATAAATCAGCCGTCGTTTCATCCAGACTTTTAATATCCGGCTTAATATACAAACGGCTGCCCGCTTCACAACTGTAGGTCGAAAAGATACTGTCAATCGTCACCTCATTGACAGACGTATAATCGTAATTTCCTTTGTCTTCCGCACATGCTCCCAGCAATAAGCAGATAACAAAAAAGCCATATGGAATTTTATTCATTTTCATACTCATTTTTTTAATTGGCAAAAGGTATTTTAATCCGTGGTTTTGAAGAATCACCATCAGGATATACTTCATTTTTTTCAAAATATTCCCTCAACATCCGAATATAGGAATACGTAATCGGATACCATGATTCATTCGGATAGGACGGCATATTATTCCAGTAATAGGGAGTTTTATCCGATGCCAATTTAGGGTCGGCACCCAAATAATATATCTCTATCCATTTCTGATATTTTTCCCGGGAAAACTCTCCGAAAACACTTTGCCATGTACCCCACCAGGAAGGACGTGACAGAATATCCGAAAAAGAAACCTTCACTTCCTGCAAATTGGCATAACCGGTTTCAAAATATTCATTCGGCCGGAGACGCAAACTAATTTGCATCCATTGGTCGCGCAAAATCAATGCCCGTTTGATGCGAATGGCCACTGTATCTGCAATTTTCCCGCTTTTAATGCTTCTATTTTTCAGAATTTCCGGATTCCAAAGGTCAGAAGTGGCAGTCGTTTTTTCATCAACCAATTCAAGCGTATACGGGCAATCTTCCGGGGCAGGTACTCCAATTTTTTTTACGACAACGTTAATAACCGTATCTTCCACTGAAAGTTCATCCAAGGCAAACGAATAAGCAATACTATCAACACGGGTATTGGTTTCTCTGCCGAAATTATCCAACATGTAAGGGATATCAATGTAAATATAGTCTTTTACCTCATCGTAAGCATCGATATCTTCCTGCTGGCAGGAAACAGACAAAAGGCATCCAAAGACTACCAACCAACTGTATAATGTTTTTTTCATAATGCTTTCTTTTTTCAAAATTATTGATTATCGGTAGGTTTATCTATACCGGTAAATTCATATTCATCATCCGGAATAGGGATAACAAAACGGGCATCGCTTGCTTCAATGGTAACACCCTGCCGTACATAAATATCTTTAAAAAGCCGTTTATACATGGCAAACATACGCCCTTCACCTATAAAATCCTTCCGGGCTTCACGCACCAAATACTCAAGCAGCGTTTCATCATCCAACGGGCCTTCCAATTCAGGCAAGTTACGGGTAACACGCACCTGATTCAAATATTGCAAAGCAAGTTCATTGTCTTTTCCGATTTGTGACTCGCAAGCGATATAATATACTTCGGATATACGCATAATGGACACCTCCGGATTATAAGCCGCTTGCATATTCACACGCTCTTCTGCCTCATGGTATTTGGTAAAATTATAAGCTCCGGTCTCCCCATCTTTAACAAACCAATAGATAAAACGATTATCTGCCCCGGTGCCGTCAGGTGCCCGGTTATAAGTGCCGTTAAGCCAAATATCGAGCTGATTGACGCTAAGAATCAATGACGAATTGGAACTTGTTCCTTTGCCTTCCATATCAAAAAAAGCATAGGTCATATCATACAAATCATTCACATAAAAAGAACCCAACATTTCCGTAGAATAATTATTGATGCGGGAAGCTGACGACCCCATGATATTATCTTTATCTATCAATGAAATAACCCCTTCAGATTCGGTTAATACCCGTTCGGCATACATATAAGCGGCATCAGGATTTTTCCGTAGCATCTCCAACCGGGCAAGTAATCCCAAAGCACAGAAATAATTCATACGGGCCCCACGATAATTCAGCACATCTTCATAATCAATGATACTCGTATTCAAATCATCCCGGCGTCCATTCTCCCGGATAGGGTCATTAGCCAATAATTCGGCCGCACGGCTCAAATCTTCGGCAGCCTTCCGCAAAACCACTTCGCCGCTATCGAACCCCCGGCTGATATTGTTATATTCTGTACGATAAGCAATTGCCGGCTTCTGCAAATCGGCTGTGGTATGGATGACCGGACCATATAATTCAAAAAGTAACAGATGGGCAAGAGCGCGTAAACCATGTACCTCCCCTAATAATAACTCATAATTCGATATCTTCCCGCTGTGAGGTGAAGAATATTCAATAAACGCATTACACTGCGCTATTACATAATAAAGGTCTCCCCATATATTCCCGAAAGCACTTACTGCCACAGACGATTTATAATCATAAGCCGATACATTATAAAACCGATGGGAAGTATTCGTAGAAAAATCCCAATACTGGGCCAATATATCAACAATGCCGTAACTCAGATTCCGGCCATATAAATTACTGCCCGAAAAAGTATAATAAACTCCGCCAAGAGCAGCGTTACATCCTTTGGTCGTTGCATATAAATCCTCGGCTTCCACTTGTCCCTGCGGATTTACATTCAACCAGTCGTTACACGAAGTGAAGCACAACAGCAGACTGATTATCGAAAACAAATAATATTTTTTCATCGTATTTCGTTTCATAAATTAGATACCGATATTTAAACCAAACACAAAACTACGTGCAAACGGATAACTCAAACCACGTTCCTGTCTGATTGTCGAACAATGGAACAAATCATTCATATAAAATGACAAACGCACAGAACTCAGTCTCAAATGTGACACCCATTCTCTCTTCACATCATAAGACAAAGAAAGTGATGTAAACTTCAGGTAATTATTACGCTGTACAAAGCGGGTAGAAATATACGTTTGATTATAATTACGAATATTACGATAAAGGGCATGTTGTCCTTCCTCCTGCCAGCGGTCATACAACACCCGGCGGTCAGCATTGTTAGCAGGATTAGCACCCTCTACCCTGGAGGACAAAGTGGTATTATACAACTCTCCGCCTATGCTGTACTGGAACACGGCATTTAAATTAAATCCCTTCCAGTAAAGATTAGTGGAAATATTTCCGAAAAGGTCCGGTTCCGTATCCCCCGCCAACACCTTATCGGCAGCGTCCCACGTATAAGTCAGTGTTCCGTCCTTTTTTACATATATCTCCTGTCCGGTTCCAGGGTCAATGCCCAAAGAAGGAACTGCCTTGATGGCAGTAAGCGATTCCCCCTCCTCATACACATTACCGGGAGTGAAAGTGGCCAGATTATTCTGCTCATTCAGATTCTTCAACTGATTGGAAATTTTATTCAACTTATTCCGGTTCTGTGAAGCCTGGAAAGACACACGCCACTCCAAATCATGCTGCTCACTGCGAACCGGAGAACCGGACAATGACACTTCCCAACCGCGGTTTTCAATTTCCCCTAAATTACTGGTAAACATACTATTCGGAAAACCCAAAGAAGGAGCTACCGTTATTTCAGCCAGCATACCATCTGTCTTTTTATAATAATAATTAAACGTCATTGACAACCGATTTTTCCACATTCCCAAGTCTATACCCACATTCGTCGTATACTGATTCTGCCATTTCAAATCCTTATTGCCATATCCCATTAAAGTGGAAGTTATCAACGTATTATACAAACGTCCTGTCTGATACGAGTACATGGTTTTGGCCTGATATGCCTGAAATTCCTGATTACCGGTCACACCGTAAGAGGCACGCACTTTCAACAAATCCAGGAAAGAATTTTCCGACCAGAAATGCTCCTTGTGAATATTCCATCCGCCTCCAACACTCCAGAAAGGTGCCCATCGTTTATCGGCTCCAAACAAAGAGGAACCGTCATAACGCCCAGAAAGGTCTAAGAAAAAGCGATTATCATAAATATAATTGAAATTTGCCAACAAACCGATACTGCGTGTTGTACTTTCCGAACTGGACGGACGGGAATTTTCCAAAAACTGAATAGCAAACGCCGCATCCGAATAACGGTCGTCGGCGAAACCGCTTGCCGTAAACGAATAGGTCTCCCGCTGGTTCTGCCCGATTTCCGCGCCCGCTCCAAAAAACAACATGTGTTTGTCAGCCAATAATTTATTGTAATTAGCCGTTAGCTTACCGATATAATTCAAATACTTTCCGGCTCCCAACGTGAGGCGTCCTCTGTCCTCAATATCAGCAGCCACATAGGTAACCCTATGCGTGTAAGGGTCGGTCTTCGGTGTCATAAACTCGGAAGAAAACGGAGAACGGTAATTCTCACTACGTGTATTACCCTTCTCCACCCGGAATTGCCCGATTAACCTCCATCCTTTTCCGACAATCCAATCCGCACTCAAATTATCAGCGAAATACTCATCGTAATTATCCGCACGGTTAGGTAAAGAAGCATTATACAGCGGATTGGCAGTCCCGTCAATCAACGTCGGGGCCAATTCCCCGTTTTCCCGCCACGGACACTCATAAGGGTTAGCCGTAGCATAACTGCTGAAACTTCCATAAGGCGAATCATAAGAATGCATATTGGAATAAGTCGCATAATTACGGATAATCAATTTTTCCTTTATGCGATACTGCAAACTGAATCCAAAGCCATAACGGTCGCGCCCCGAACCTTTCATCACGCCGTTGTTCTTATCATAAAAACCGTCAAGGCTGTAAAGCACGTTTTCCGCCCCACCTTCCACCATCAACGAATGACTGTGACTGAAAGCATTGTGCACCGGCTGTGCCAACCAATCAGTATTGACACCTTCCTGTACATTCTTATACTTGCGGTAGTACAATTCTTCCCGGGCATAAGTACTTAATAAATCATCCTTAACTGGCTCATACAATCCCGCCCGTTTCTCATACTCCAATTTTTCGGCAGCATTCATCAGGTCATAATCAGTCAAATCGGCAATTTCAACAGAAGGTTTAAAATCATATGTCAAGCGCAACTGTCCCGGCTTTGGCTTCACCGTTTCAACAACAACAACTCCGTTTGCTGCCCGCGAACCGTAGAGAATAGTAGCAGAAGCATCTTTCAGGATGGTTATACTCTCTATACGGTTCACATCCATATCATAAACCTTTTGAACGGAACTTTCAAATCCGTCTACGATAAACAAAGGAGCCGAAGAACCTTCCTGGAACGAACCCTTGCCACGGATAGTAAAATCCGGCAATACATTAGGATTTGAACCGGCAGCATTGTTATCATTAATTTTAAAACCGGCATCCAACGCACTCAAGGTAGTAAACAAATTAGATGTATGCACTTTCTGTAAATCCTCTTTCTTGATGGTCGTAACCGCACCAGCAAAACCTTCCGTTTTACGTGTAAAATAACCGTTTACCACCACTTCATCCATCTCCTGCGTATCCTCCACCATCACAACATCTAAAGCCTCCTGCCCCTCATACTTCACTTCCTGTGTTTTCATACCCACAAATGAAAACAGCAATACCGGTTCTGCAACATCCGGCAAGGTTAACGAATAATTGCCCTCGGCATCCGTCATCACACCAATCGAAGTTCCTTTTATGATAACCGTCACCCCCGGCATAGGGCCGTTTTTATCTGACACTTTCCCTTTGATGGTACCCCTTTTCACATCCTGAGGTCCTGCTGTCTGCCTGGGTACGACAAAAATCACCTCATTCTCATACCGGCACTCTAATCCGGTCTCCCTAAACACATCTGCCAGCACATCCGCCAGTCTCTTATCCGTAGCTTGCACATTGATCGCCGACAATTTACCGACATGCTTCTCATTAAAAACAAACTGCACCCCCGTTTGTTTGCGAATTTCCTTGAACAATGTCCGTACATTGCTCCCGTGCAAACTCAATGTCACCAACTGGTCCTGCGAATAACTGTGAGCACTCGCTCCCATTACGAAAACCAGCATGAAAAACGCAAATAGTTTCATCACGTTCAGAATTTTCATAAATTTGTAATTAGAATTTGACAATAAGACAGCATCACCCTGAGAAAGTCTTGCTGTCCGTTTTATTCACACACGCAGGTAAAGAGGTCTTGACTTCTTTACCTGTTTTATTTTACCACAATCGTCCTCCCTTTTATCTCAAAACGCACATCCGAAATCTGTTCAAAATAATACAACAACGAACGGATTTCTTTATACCGTGTCATCTCACCGGACAAACACTCCCACCGGGCAGCTTCCCGGGCATAGAAAACCTCCGCATCATACCAACGCACCAATTGTTCCATGATATTTTCCAACGTCTGGTTCTCAAAAACAAAAACACCATTTTTCCAAGCAATATAGGTATGGACATCCACATCATCCACCCGGATGCCCCGTCCATCCGCCACGGCAACCCCTCTCTGTCCCGGTTTTAACTTCACTTCCCCGGTTGCATCGGACATACTTACACATCCCTCCACCAAAACCGTTTCTGTCTTACCGGCAGTATAATTATTGACATTAAAAGCCGTCCCGAATACTTGGATCCGCACTTTCCCCGCCCGAACAATAAAAGGTTTGCTTTCATCCGGACGCACCTCAAAATAAGCTTCCCCATTCAGATACACCTCCCGGCGGTTCCCGGCAAAAACGACAGGATAACGAAGTTCCGTCCCCGCATTCAACCAAACCCGCGTACCGTCGGCCAACCCAACGGAATATTCGCCCCCCCGCGGAGTAATCACCGTATTATACAACAATGCAGTCTGTTCCTCCCCCGAAACGGTATAATTCACCGCCCCGTTCGTATCCACACATATGGTCGTTCCGTTTACCTCAGTCAATTGACAACCGTTACCATTCAATGCTATACTTTCGCCCGACGACAATATCAATTGGGCTTTCCGCTCGCCCTGCACAATCGCCACCGTTTCCAAAGCCCCCTTTTCCTGCACCGCATGCGACATGTAAAACAATCCTATACCCAATACACACATTGCCGCTACCCACACAGACATCCGCCGAATCGTCCGCATTTGCATCTTACGCCTCATCTGCACGACTGTTCCTTTTACCAATCCGGAACGCACACCCCAGCGCATCTTCAAAAATGTTCTTCGAAATTCTGTAAAATAAATCCTGTTTGCCTCGTTTTCTTCCATCCACCTCTCCATACTCTCCATTTCCTCCTCCGAAAGAACTCCCGACAAATAGTCATACAATAATAAATCCCGTTGCTCTTGCTCCATAATTTACTGTCTTTCTTTTACAGACAGTAAATATTCAAAAACGGTTGAATGATTTTTTTACTTTTTTCAGGAAATAAAGGAAAAATATCTCCCCATAAACGGCAAATTCTTTTCTCAAGGTCTTTAAAGAATTCACCAATAAAGTCTTAACTGTAGCTATGGAAATACCATATTTTTCTGCCACCTCTTTATATTTCAGATTTTCCAAATAGACACTTTTGATCACCTCCCGGCTTCTTTCCGGCAACCTTTCCACGGCCTCCCGGACTTTTTCCACCACCTCATCCTTAAAATCGTCATACTCTTCCGCCACCGATACAGGAATAGCGACTTCCCCCACCCGCCGCAACGGGTCCGTCTTCTCTAAACTATTCAACGCCCGGTTGCGCACACCTACATACAAATAATTTTTCAACCCCATCGGCTGCACATGGTCCAACATACTTTTTTCCCACAACTTAATGAAAAATTCCTGCACCAGATTCTCTGCCGCATTTACATCATGTATAAACGTATCCGCCCATATTACCAAAGATTGGTAATATTTCTCAAAAAGATATTCCATACCATTTTTCTCCTTGCGCTTAATCAACAAACAGATGGTTTCGTCAGAATACATTACATAATATATTAATTAAATTGCAACAATTAATTTATGTGACAATTATAAAATATTCTATCGAAAGCAGCAAATTCTATCATGAATATTTTATAGTGTCCATATCTATTGGTTGTTTGAAAAAAATTCCATAAATTTATCGATTATTAACAGATACTTAATATTTCAAATCTTCTATGCTATGAAAACCGATAGTTCTGCCCGGGCTCAAGTCGCAATCAGTCTGCTTCCCCGGTTAAACAGCAATTTTTGTCTTCCCCTTATTGAAAGATGCGGAAGTATAGAAGGTTATTTCCAGGAAAGCGACAAGGCATTAAATGCCATCTATCAGGAATTACACATTTCCGCCAATCTCTTCGACCGCCAGAAGGCACTCCAGGAAGCAGACAAAGAATTAGAACAAATAGACCGACACGACATCCGCATCTGTTCCTCAGAAAGCGATATTTACCCAGATTTGCTCAAACAATGCGAAGATGCCCCATTGGTTTTCTTTTACAAAGGTAATCTGCGGATAACCGTCCCAACAGTTATATACTTGGCTATTGTTGGAACCCGTCACGCTTCCCCCAGATGCCAGAATAAAGTAACATCCACCATAGAAGAACTCAGCCTGACAGGAAGACATATAGTTATTGTCAGCGGCCTTGCTTACGGCATTGATGCATCGGCCCATCGAGCAAGTTTGCAATACGGCCTAAAAACATTTGCGGTTTTAGGACACGGACTACACATGATCTATCCAGCTTCACACAAAAAATTAGCAGACAATATCCTTCAAGCAGGAGGTGTCCTCATCAGCGAATTTCCTTGCACTACCCCTGTTCATCCGAGCAATTTCCTACGTCGTAATCGCATTATAGCCGGCCTATGCCAAGCTACCCTCATTGCCGAATCGGCAGAAAAAGGAGGAGCTATGTCCACCGCACGTATAGCCGCTTCATATAATCGGGATGTCATGGCCTTTCCGGGTAGGCCAGACGACAAATATTCAGCAGGCTGCAACCGACTCATCAAAGAAAACACAGCAGCTTTAGTCGATAATACCATAGACATCATGCACATACTAAATATCCCGGTTTCCCGCAACACACCAACAATGCCAGAACTGTTTGAAACGGACAATCAATCAACTATGTTGATAAATTTAATTGACAAAACAGAAGACATCACCATGGATGACCTCATTCAAGCAACAACCATACCTCATGGAGAGTTAGCTGCTCTTCTATTACAATTAGAACTAGAAGGTAAAATACTGGCATTACCAGGAAAACGGTATACCCTGAAAAATTAAACATTTTATCGAATTTACGGAATTCGCCATAACAATTATTAATAAATAAAACCATTATAACTATCAATCCGAAACCAATAAGGAGATTCTGTTTATAAAAAATTAACCGTAAAAAGTTTTGATATCACAAATTATTAGTAATTTTGACATCCGAAAAACTTGAACAACTCATATTAATAATTATACTGATGAGACCAGAAATTAAAGAATTCATGGATGCCTTAAAGGCAAAAACAGTAGGTGAAGCAGAATTTCACCAAGCTGTAGAAGAAGTTATTGAAACTGTATGGGATACCTATCAGGCAAACCCGAAATACAAAGCCAATAAGATTCTTGAAAAAATGGTAGAACCTGAAAGAGTTATCATGTTCCGGGTACCATGGATCGACGATAAAGGTGAAGTGCAAATCAATCGCGGCTACCGTGTACAATTCAACAGTGCCATCGGACCGTACAAAGGAGGTTTACGTTTCCATCCGTCGGTAACATTGGGCGGCTTGAAATTCTTAGGCTTTGAACAGACTTTCAAAAACTCTCTGACTACACTGCCGATGGGTGGTGGTAAAGGAGGTTCTGACTTCAACCCGAAAGGAAAATCAGATAACGAAGTAATGCGTTTCTGCCAGAGCTTTATGACCGAACTTTGCAAACACATCGGTCCGGATACTGACGTACCTGCTGGTGATATCGGTGTTGGCGGACGTGAAATCGGTTATCTGTTTGGACAATACAAGAGAATTCGCAACGAATTTGTTGGTGTATTGACCGGTAAGAACAGAGAATTCGGAGGTTCACGCGTACGTCCGGAAGCTACCGGTTACGGAACGGTTTATTTCGCACAGCACATGCTGAAAGAAAAAGGTGAAGACATCAAAGGCAAAACAGTTGCTATCTCCGGATTCGGTAATGTTGCCTGGGGTGCTGCTCAGAAACTGGTTCAGCTGGGAGCTAAATTAGTAACCATCTCTGGACCGGACGGATATATCTATGACGAAAAAGGTCTGACTCAGGAAGGTGTAGACTATATGCTTGAACTGCGTGCCAGCAACAATGACGTTGTTGAACCGTATGCAGCTAAATTCGGCGCAAAATTCTTCGCTAAGAGAAAACCGTGGGAAGTAAAATGCGACCTTGCATTCCCGTGTGCTATCCAGAACGAATTGAATGAAGAGGATGCAAAACAACTCGTAGCTAACGGTTGCCAAATGGTAGTAGAAACTTCTAACATGGGATGTACTGCCGAAGCTGTTCGTTACCTGAATTCTCATATTTCTTTCGCTCCGGGTAAAGCTGCTAATGCCGGTGGTGTTGCCGTATCAGGTCTGGAAATGAGCCAGAATTCCATGAGATACAGCTGGACTGCTGAAGAAGTAGATCAGAAATTGTCTCAGATCATGAAAGACATTCACGATACTTGCGTTAAATTCGGTAAGGACGGCGATAAGATCGACTACGTGAAAGGAGCTAACATCGGTGGTTTCATCAAAGTTGCTGAAGCCATGTGTGCTCAGGGACACGTATAGTAGTCAGAACACTGTGATAAGATTAATAAAAAAACGTGCGCAGAAAATTGCGCACGTTTTTATTTATTATCTTCGCTAAGGTGCTAACCTTTTATTTTACGTTTATGTATATCGATACCCATTCCCATCTCTATGAAGAAGAATTCCGTGAAGACCGGCGGGAAACAGTAGAGCGTGCCCGCGAAGCACAGGTAGGCTGTATCGTTCTTCCGGATATAGACAGTGCATCCCGGAGCAGAATGCTAGAACTGGAAGCCCAATATCCTAAAATGATGTTTCCCCTGGTGGGACTACATCCGACCTCCGTACATGATAATTACAAAGAAGAACTGGCAGCCATAGAAAAGCAGCTAGGTATTCATTCCTATTACGGTATAGGAGAATGCGGCATTGATCTCTACTGGGATAAAACCTATTACAAAGAACAAATCAAAGCTTTCGAACACCAGCTCTGGCTAGCCAAAGACATGAATTTCCCTGTGATTATTCATTCGCGTGATTCACTGGAGGTGATATTCGATATATTGAAAAAACACCCCTATGTCCGGGGAATCCTCCATTGTTTCCCGGGAAATGCCGAAGATGCCCGTTTGGCTTGTGACTTGGGCTTTCTTTTGGGTATAGGAGGTGTAGTGACTTTCAAAAAAAGCCTGATGGCCGAAACCGTCAAAGAAATCGGCATAGAACATATTGTTCTGGAAACCGATTGTCCCTATTTAGCGCCGGTCCCTTACCGGGGAAAACGCAATGAAAGTAGTTATATTCCGTTAATAGCTCAAAAAATTGCAGAAATAACAGGGGAAGAGATAAAAAAAATCGAGAAAATTACCTCGCAGAATGCAATGAATTTGTTTAATTTGCATTGTGAGAAAGTGACGAGGTGAATAATAACCATTAACAAAACAACAGATGACAAAATCTGTACTGATCATTTACACAGGAGGGACTATCGGGATGGTAAACGATCCGGAAACGGGCGCATTGTGTCCTTTCAATTTTGAACAAATAGCCAAAGCGGTTCCAGAAATCAAAGAATTCGGTTTCAATATCGACAGTTACACACTTCCACAGATTATCGATTCTTCTGACTTACAACCGACCGTATGGGCCGAGTTATGCCAGATTATCCAAGATCATTACGATAAATATTGCGGTTTTGTCATTCTGCACGGCACGGATACAATGGCTTATTCGGCCTCGGCGCTCAGTTTTATGTTAAGCAATCTCACCAAACCGGTTGTGTTTACCGGTTCTCAGCTTCCAATCGGAACCATTCGAACCGATGGACGGGAAAATCTGATCGCCGCCCTCGAAATTGCCGCCGCTACAATCGAGGATAGAGCGGTAGTTCCTGAGGTATGTATTTTATTCGGAGCCAAACTTTTCAGGGGTAACCGAACAACTAAGATCAATGCCGAGAGTTTCGACGCTTTCCAATCCTTCAATTATCCCCCTTTAGCTGAAATCGGAATACATATTCATTACAATTACGGAGCGATAGATTACTCGCCCAAAACAGCTCCATTATCCATCTTTACGGGCATGAATACCCACATCGCCGTATTAAAACTGTTCCCCGGTATTCAATTGGATCTGATCGATGCTGTTATTCATACCCCCGGATTAAAAGGGCTGATTCTGGAGACTTACGGTTCCGGAAATGCTCCGACCAGTTGTGCGTTTTTACAAAAAATTAAGGAAGCCTCGGTCATGGGGATCATCATCTACAATGTTACTCAATGCCAAGGGGGTACAGTAGAAATGGGAAGATACGAAACCAGCCGGGAATTATTAAACTATGGTGTATCAAGCGGATATGACATTACGATGGAAGCTGCGGTATGCAAAATGATGCATTTGTTGGAAAAATACACAGACGCTAATGAAATAAAAAAATACTTAAATTCATCAATAAAAGGAGAAATAAGCGTGAATCATATTGGGTTTTAACATTTTTTTTGTACCTTGCCGCGTCTTTCGATGCGTCTTGTATAGATACAAAGGTTTGCAAGGAAAGTATGAGAGAATAGAGAGTTAAATTTTAATTATTTATAAACTAAAAATCAGTTAAAGAGATCATGAGAAAATTATTTGCACTAATAGCAGTTTTAGGAATGCTTACTATTGGAGCATCGAGATTAATGGCTCAGGAAGAAGAAGCAACCCCTGTAGCTCAGACCGAGCAAACTTCTGCTTCTATCACGGATGATGAAGTTATTGAAAGCACCTCATTACACGCAGCGATCAAACAAAAATTCATCGAAGGTGGTGCCGGATTTATGGCAGCAGTTGTATTGTGTTTGATTTTTGGTTTGGCTATTGCTATTGAAAGAGTTATTTATCTGAATCTTTCCGATACCAATACAAAAAAATTCATTGCAGGTTTCGAAGACGCTTTGAACAACGGTGGTGTCGAAGCAGCAAAAGAATATTGTCGCAATACCCGTGGCCCGGTAGCCAGTATTTTCTATCAAGGATTGGCTCGTTACGACCAGGGTATCGACATGGTTGAAAAATCAGTCGTATCTTATGGTTCTGTACAGATGGGATTAATGGAGAAAGGATTGACTTGGGTCGGCCTATTTATTGCATTAGCTCCGATGTTAGGGTTCATGGGAACAGTAATCGGTATGATCGGGGCCTTTGATAATATTCAAGCTGCAGGTGATATGAGTCCGGCATTGGTTGCTGGTGGTATCAAGGTGGCATTGATTACAACCGTAGGTGGTTTGATCGTCGCCATGATTCTGCAAGTATTTTACAACTACTGTACTGCAAAAATAGAAGGAATCGTAAACAACATGGAAGATGCTTCTGTAAGCATGCTGGACATTTTGGTAAAATACGCACAAAAAAATAAATAAAAATGGATAGTAAAAAAATTCTGAATATTGTAACCATTGTACTACTCGTAATTACAGTAGTTATTTTGGCAATGTTTGCGTTCGGAGGCAATGTACCTAATCAGTCTTATCCAACCCCTGTTTATACGTCAACATTACTGAATTGGGCTTACATATTATTTGGGTTAACAAGTATTGCTGCTATTATTTTTCCTCTGGCACGTCTGTTTTCCCGTCCAAAACAGGCAATGAAAAGCTTTATTGGATTAGCAGCAATTGCTGTATTGGTATTGATTGCTTACACGTTGGCAGATGGAACTCCGATGAAATTAGTCGGTTATACCGGAACGGATAATATTCCTTCTATGCTGATTTTCTCGGATACTATTTTATACACGATGTATTTCTTATTTGCAGGAGCAATTCTTGCTATATTAGGTTCGGAAATATACAGGAGAGTAAAATAAAACAAGGCAATATGGTAAAGAAAACACCAGAAATCAATGCTAGTTCGACAGCGGATATTGCGTTTTTGTTGTTAGCGTTTTTCTTGGCGACAACGACAATGAACGTCGATTCCGGTCTATATCGGCGTCTTCCGCCTTATCAGCCGGATAATACCGAAGCACCGAAATATGCAAAACGGAATATTTTGCAGGTATTGGTCAATCGGAATAATCAGTTGGCAATAAACGGAGAATTAGCAGACGTTTCAACACTCAAAGACAGAACGATAGAATTCATATTAAATCCCAATAATAATGAAGAACTACCTCAGAAAGAAGTAAAAACAATAGAACTTTTCGGACCAGTAGAGGTTTCTAAAGGAATTGTTTCACTGCAAAGCGACAAAGGAACTTCTTACGAAATGTATATTGCCGTGCAAGACCAATTAACTGCCGCTTATTCTGAGATGAGGAATATGAAAGCTAATGAGAAATGGGGAAAGAATTTCGATCAGCTGACGACAGAGCAACAAGATGCTGTAAAAGCAGTAATCCCGATGGCTATTTCTGAAGCTGAACCTAAAAATATAGGAGGAAAATAGTCATGGCTAAATTTAAAAAAGGAGGGAAAAAAGAAACGCCTGCTATTTCAACGGCTTCTTTGCCCGATATTGTATTTATGTTGTTATTCTTCTTCATGGTTGCGACAACTATGCGTGAGGTATCTTTAATGGTAGATAACACAATGCCTGCGGCCACACAAACTATTAAACTGGAGAAGAAATCACTCGTAAGTAATATTTACGTTGGTAAACCGACTTCTGCCTGGCAAGGAGCTTATGGAACAGAGCCGCGTATCCAGTTGAACGACCGCTTCGCAACATTACAGGAACTACAAGCTTTTGTTGCAGCAGAACGTGAAGCACGCAAAGAAGAAGATAGAAATAGCATTACAAATAACTTGAAAGTTGATCGTACAGTAACCATGGGTATCGTAACAGATATCAAACAGGAATTGCGTAAAGCAAACTCCTTAAGAATCAACTATGGTAGTATTAAAAAAATCGGAAATAATTAATTTTTAAAATTAAGAGGGGGATTTTTCCCCCTTTTATTTGAAATTTATTATCTTTGCATCGCAAAATGGTTCCGTAGTTCAATGGATAGAATGAAGGATTCCGGTTCCTTTGATTGGGGTTCGAGTCCCCACGGGATCACAGAGCTAAAAACCCAAAACACTAATATTCAGTGTTTTGGGTTTTATTTTTATTTTGTGAATTTGCGCAACTAATGTATCAGTTTACCCAATTTTTGTCATTCATCTGCTAAAAGCCAAAACACCAAACCTTCCGGAGTAACCCGCTCTCCCAGCAAGCGGATTTAGGAGTGACGAAGACCGAAACAAAGCATTCAAACGATTTTAATGTATTGATTAATCTTTTATCTTTGCTACGGGACTGTTTGATTTAAAATACAGCTTCCCTGTTATTAGAAATGCAGATGTTTTTTACGAGTGATTAAAGTACCCGAGATGCAGCAAGAATCGAAATATACCAAATGGAAAGTAATCAGCGGATATACCGTTATTTTTTTACTGAGTATATTGTCAACCATACTGATTTACAAACAAATTACCAACCTGATCGTCAGTGAGAACAGTGTAGGCAATGCCAATAAAAAATTATTCATTATCGGCAATACCATTACAGGACTATACGAAGCGGAAGCGCTCAGTAATGCTTTCGTCCAAACCGGTTCTATCCATTATTTCCAAAAATACACCCGCCTTTTGGAAGAAACCGAAGCGAACATCGATACCTTGAAAGCTTTAACAATCCGACTCGACCAGCAATTACGTATCGATTCCATCAGTATCTTATTGGAGGAAAAAGTGAAAAATTTACAGGATCTGGTGAGGGTAAAACAATCATTGGTTCCCGACGATTTTTATAGTAAAGCTATTGCCAGCATCGAATCAGGCCGCGACTCTTTGCAGGAACAAGTAAATATCCAAAAACGATATATCACCACCATCGATAGTTCTTATATCATACCGGAGAAGAAACGAAGACGATGGTTATTTTTCAAGAATGAACCGGATTCAGTGTTGCAGGTATCGATTTCACACCATATGGTGATCGACACCATCAATCGTCAGGCAACGGCCCCCAATACAGATTCTGTAGTTAATATACTGAAAGCAACCTGGGAAGACATTCAAAAACAAACACAGGATATCTCCCGTCAAATCAATCGGAAGGAATACGCTCTTATCAAACAGAGTACTTTTATTACCGACCAGCTCAAACGGATATTAAGGGAATACGAACGGGAAGAGATTAACAATTCCTTAGCAAAACAAAAAACGCGTGAACAAACTATCACGACCATGATCCGCATTTTTGCTTGGATTGCCGTCATTGCTTTTCTATTCATCGTTTTTTTCACCTTTTTCATTCTACGGGATCTTTCGCGAAGTCAACGCTATCGGCGGGAATTAGAAGCTGCCAACCGATATGCCGACGAACTCCTGAAAAGCCGTGAAAAAATGATAACCACCGTCACTCACGATATCAAATCCCCATTGAGCTCTGTTATCGGATACATCGAACTGCTCAACGGTACTGTGATCGACGAACGACAACGCTATTTCCTGAAAAACATGAAAGGTTCTTCAGAACACATTCTCCGCCTGACCGGTAACCTGCTGGATCTTTCTAAGCTGGAAAACAACAAAATGCCAATTGAAAAAGTGGTATTCAATCCAGCCCAATTATTTCAGGAAATCGCAGATAATTTTATGCCTTTGGCCATAGCCAAACAGCTGAAGTTAATCGGCAAATTCGATAAAGAACTGGATAAAGAATATAAAGGTGACGCTTTACGAATCCGGCAAATCATCACCAATATTTTATCCAATGCCATCAAATACACCGCTCAGGGCGATATTCAATTTTCGGTCGTAAAATTCACTCATGCAGAAAAAATCAATATCCGGATCAAGGATACCGGTTCCGGCATGACCCCGGAAGAACAAAAACTCATTTTTCAGGAGTTTACCCGTCTTTCCTCACATGCAGCGATAGAGGGTACCGGTTTGGGACTAACTATCACCTTGAAATTGATTCATCTTTTACAAGGAAATATCAGTCTGAAAAGTGAACCAGGAAAAGGGAGCTGTTTTACAATTATCCTCCCCCTCGATCCTGTTTCCAGCACAGCCACACCCGAAAGCGGCAAACCGGTATCACAACCTGAATTCTCTTTGTCTACGCGGCAGCTGAGACTATTATTAGTCGACGACGATTCCCTTCAACTGGAAATGACAGCTTCTCTTTTACAACGCCACCACATAGAAGTCGAAACAACGACTCACCCACAAGAAGTTCCCCCAAAATTAATGTCGCAACATTACGATATGTTGTTTTCAGACATTCAGATGCCCGAAATGAATGGTTTCGAATTAGTCGGACGAATCCGGCAACTAAATACACCTTTTGCCAAAACTCTTCCGATTGTCGCTCTTTCAGCGGATGCCGAAAAAAAAGAAGCCGATTACCTGAAAGCCGGCTTCAGTGCTTACCTAAGTAAACCTTTTACTGCTACGCAGCTGTTACAGATCGTATACCGACAAACAGGATCCCCTATGCCTCTGATTTCCCCCGAGGACTTTTCGCAACAAACCGCAGGACAAATCTCTTTCAGCCCATATACCTTAAAAAATATCCTTCCTTTTACCGATAATGACCCCGAGACCCTGAATAAGATTCTCCAGGCGCATATTACAGCAACGACCGAACATCTGGAACAAATGCAACGATTTGCCGCCAAAGAAGGATGGAATGCTGTGGCTCGTTTAGCACATAAAATGCTTCCTATATTCCGACAGCTGGAAGCTGAAGAGATTGTCCGTAAATTACAGCAACTCGAACGCCCTGATCAGTATCCCCTTTCTGCCAAAGAAAAGGATATACTAACGAAAAATGTTATAACAGAAATACAAGAGCTGACCAATGAACTATCCCGCCGGATTGATCATTCGATGGAGTAAAGCTTCATCTTATTATATAAAGTTTTCCGGTCGATTTTAAGCAAACGAGCAGCTTCGCTTTTGTTATTATGGCATTTCGCAAGCGCCTCACGGATAAGCTCTACTTCATTTTTTTCGCGTTTTAATGCCAGGTCTTCCTCGGGAACTGTTTGGGTTTTGGCAACCACCGAAAGTTCTGCAGGTATTTCATCCAAGGAAATAAAACCGGAACGGCATAACAATGTAGCCCGTTTCACCACATTCCGCATTTCCCTTAAGTTTCCCGGCCAGCTATAATTTTTAAACACTTCCAGTACGGCATCCTCGAAACCGATCACATCTTTACCCAGCTCTTCATTGGAAGCCACCAGAAAATGATTGGCAAAGACCGGAATATCCTCACGCCGCTCCCGTAAACTCAAAGCCTTCAATGAAAATTCATTCAGACGATGATACAAATCTTCCCGAAAAGTTCCCTCTGCCACCGCTTTTACCAAATTTTCATTCGTAGCGGAAATAATTCGCACATCGAATGCGATTTCCTTATCACTTCCCACAGGTTTTACCTTCCGTTCCTCCAAAGCCCTTAACAACTGTACCTGTACATCATAACTCAAATTCCCGATCTCATCCAGAAAAATAGTACCCCCGGAAGCTGTAACAAAATAACCGGTCTTATCACTGACAGCCCCAGTAAAAGCCCCCTTCACATGGCCGAAAAATTCACTCGCCGCCAAATCTTTGGGAATAGCTCCACAATCTACAGCAATAAAAGCAGCATCTTTCCGATGACTCTCGGCATGAATCAAACGGGCAATATATTCTTTACCTGAACCACTCTCACCTGTAATCAACACCGTCATCATCGTCGGTGCAACCAAACGCACGTATTCATATAACTTATCAGCCTCCAGGCTTGTTCCTTTTATATAAGTCGTTTGCTTTCTTGGCTTCTCCCGTTTCTTCTGCTGAGGTTCCGACTTCTGCCCAAGGGCATCCTGAATTTTCTTCAGAATCTCCTCCGGAATGACCGGTTTGGCAACATAATCGAAGGCTCCTAATTTCATAGCCAATACGGCAGTCTGAATATCTGCATAACCAGTCATTAAAATCACCTGTACAGCCGGGTTCAACGACTTAGCATTCTTCAGCAAATGGATCCCGTCTTCGTCCGGCAAGCGTAAATCTGTCAGAATAACCTGATATTTATTACTCTTTATTTTATTCACCCCCTCTTTGCATGAAAACGCTTCGTCCACCTGAAATCCCCTCTTACTGAGCCAAGTCTTCAACATTAAACAAAACGTCGTATCATCATCTACCAATAAAATTCTTGCCATATCGAATTATTTAAAAGATTTACCGTACTTACAAACTCCCCGAACTATATTGCGAAATTAGAAAACTAAGTTCATGAAAAGAAGAGTTTAAGATAATTTATTAAAAAAAGCGCCCATCTGACAGTTCATTTAAAAAAAATAATATAACTTTGCCACACAAAGTAATTTGAAAAATGAATAATCAAGAAGCTTTAAACACTTTGAAAGATATCCGGGAAATGATGGAAAAGTCCACCCGTTTCCTTTCTTTAAGCGGATGGTCGTCTGTTATTATCGGAATTTATTCGTGTATAGCCGCCATGATCGCCCATTACGTATTGGCGCAAACAGGAATCGATAAAACCGGAATACTTTTCTTATTTGCAATTACTCTTATTGCCCTAAGCTTACTGACCACCATCCTAATGTGCCGGCACAAAGCTCAGCGCCAGCATCGACAGTTGCAACTCGACCTTCCTACCCGCCGCTTACTTTGGAATTTTTTTCTTCCCTTACTCGTCGGAGGAATTCTTTGTTTATCCTTAATCTGGCAACAACATTATGGCCTGACCTCCTCTCTTATGCTCATTTTTTATGGAATCGCTTTAATCAGTGCTTCCCATTATACTTACTCTAATACACGTTATTTAGGATATGCAGAAATTATCCTGGGTTTGATAGATAGCTTTATGGTCAACCATGCTTTATTATTCTGGATGATAGGATTCGGAATATTTCATATTATTTATGGGATATTTTTTTGCCTGAAGTATGAAAAATAAGCTTAAACGATATATATGTCAATAATTTCTTCGGATGAGACTATATTTAGAAGATATCAACAAGGCCTTCGAGAGTAAGGTGAGACTGGGAATCATGTCAATACTCACAGTCAACGAGTCGATGGATTTCGTTACCTTGAAAAATCTGCTCGAACTGACAGATGGCAATCTGGCTAGTCATACCCGTAATCTCGAAGAACTCGGCTATATCCAAAGTTTTAAGCAATTTATCGGCAGACGCCCCAATACGACTTTTTCTATAACAGATAAAGGAAAAGAAGCTTTTCAAAAACATCTTTCAGCCTTGGAAGAGTTTTTGAAAAATCAACAAAATAGCTAGAAAAGAAACTTATTTTTTAAACACATACTTTGTATTTCAAAGCACTTTTAACATCAAACAGAACGATTATGGAAACATTACAAAACTCAAACATGCAGGAAATCCCTCCACGGAAAAGTTTCTTTCAGCGCAATGCTTTATCTATGAAAATCATCCTGATCGGAGTACTGATTCTCATTTTAATGATTCCTATGTCCATGATTCAAAGCTTGATTCGCGAACGATCGACAACAGCCTCCCAAGCCACTTACGAAGTACAGCAAAAATGGAGTAAAGCCCAGAAAATAGCAGGGCCTGTATTAAGTATTCCTTATTATGAAGAAAAAGAAGTTATCCATTATGAAAACGGGACAAACAATGTATCTATACAGAAATATTTGAATTACCTACACATCCTTCCTGAATATCTCGAAATTACAGGTAATATCAAAACAGACGAATTAAAACGAGGTCTTTACGAAGTAGTGGTCTACAAAACTCCCTTACAGTTAAAAGGCAAATTCATTTTACCTGAAAATTTCAACGGAGAAATTGCCCTGAAAGACTTGTTGTTCTCTCGTGCTACTTTAAATATGGGCATAACGGATTTACGGGGAATCGGGGAACAAATCGAAGTAGAATGGGGCACACAAAATGTTGAATTCAATCCGGGCTTACCTTCTAACTATATCCTTCATAGCGGAGTATCAACACCTATCAATATGCAACCTCTCATGCAAAAAGGAGATTCCGTCGATTTTGTCATCCGGGTAAATTTAAAAGGTTCTCAGGCTTTACTTTTCGCACCTTTTGGAAAAACGACCCACACTCATATTACATCGAATTGCACAACACCCAGTTTCACCGGTTCGTTTTTACCTGAAAATCGGGAAGTGACAGACAGTGGGTTCACTGCTGACTGGAAAGTACTCAATCTAAACCGGAATTATCCACAAGTATTCAAAGGGCAGCAATATTTGGGAGGGGAAGAATTTGACAGTTTCGGAGTGGATTTACTGCTACCGGTACAACAATACCAGCAATCGATACGATCGGCTAAATATGCTTACCTAGTTATCATACTGACTTTTGTCGTAAGCTTTTTTGTGGAAATTATCCAGAAAAAAAATATCCATCCCTTTCAATATTTATTGATCGGGCTAGCTTTATGCTTATTTTATACGTTATTAATCGCTATTTCGGAGCATCTGGGATTCACTCCAGCCTACCTGATTGCAGCAGTAATGACCATTGTCCTGCTGACTTTATATATGACCGGAATTTTGAAAATCCGGAAAACCGCTTTCACCATCGGGGGGTTGCTTGCTATTCTGTATCTTTATATCTATGTCCTTATTCAAATGGAAACTTATGCGCTTTTAGCAGGAAGTTTAGGCCTGTTTATTATTCTGGCAACTATCATGTACTATTCTCAAAAGGTAAACTGGAACGGCCAGCAAGAATAATCCTTTCTCCTATCAAGAAAGAGCATGACAAATAAAAACGGAAGTGACTAAACCTAATGAGTCACTTCCGTTGCAGAGTGTAAAATATAACTGTCGAACTTTTAAAAGAAATTTACTTTAATATTACGGTTTGGTCCCATTCTATTGGTCCTTTTTTAATCAACACGCCTTCTTCGTTACAATACACAGTCATTTTTGCTTTTTCCTTTTTCAACACCAGCTTATAAAGCCCATCGTGTCCCCAAAAAGCTTCACCGATCACATATGCTGCATATTTACCAACCACCGAAGCCCGAACACAACGAGGCAATTCAGAAGGACTAACGGAGATATCCAGTTGTGGCAGGGGAGTATAATCCAATACCGACAAAGTATTTCTCCCAGAGATATTTTCCTGTACCGGATGCGGAACAGCTCTTCCGGTGAAGGCCGATAAACCGGCTACCGATAAAATAAGAAAGAAAATAACATATATCGTTTTCATAATCATCTGGTTTTACACTTATTCAATATTGTGTTTTTCTTTTGTATCAGAAAAAAGGATGCCATACAAATCGAGAAGACTAATATTTGTTATATTATATTTATTATCAAATATTTACACAAACCTTTCTTTTTATTCAGCCTGTGGAAAGTGTAGAATTTTCCCTTTTTTACCTGAGGAAAATTTCCACACTATTTGCACCAACCGTACTTCGGCCTATTGGATTTTTCCAATATTCCAACAGGTCTTATAATGCCGGAATATCGCCCGGACCTGTCCCAGATAAAGATTAACTATATTTCCTTCATGGGTATTGCAATCCTTTGGCGTTAGTATCTTCATATCCCCGGACTATACTTTTATATGATTTTTCATTTAAACAAAGATTTCTACATTCTTTCATCTAAATAGTTGAATTAATACGAATATTTTTTAGCTCCAACTTTTCATGTACGTAAATATAAAATAAGAATTTATTTACATGTTTTTATCTTTCTTAATGGAGAAAAACAAAGATCCTTACAGCCTGCCAAACCAGCAGATTTTCACCTTCAATAAATAAAAATAAAAAAAAATTAACTTGAAATTTGTTATGCAAACGTTCTAAATATTAAAAAAAATTTCTAGTTTTGCTACGCAATAAAAAAATAAACACCTATATGGAGAAAAATCATCCTCTCAATCCTAATCCATTAGTTAAATTTCTCAATAAACCTCAAAGTGAATTTTCCAAGGCTGACCTTATCCGTTTTATTAGCAAAAATAATATTGAAATGATCAATCTGCGTTATGCAGGAGCTGACGGCAGATTGAAAACATTGAATTTTATCATCAATAGCCTGGAACACCTTGACAGTATACTTACATACGGAGAACGAGTAGATGGTTCTAGCTTATTTCCCTATATTGAGGCAGGTTCCAGTGATCTATACGTTATTCCACGTTACCGAACTGCCTTCGTAAATCCTTTTAGTGAAATTCCTGCAATCGATATTTTATGTAGCTATTATACTAAAGACGGTAAGCCTTTGGAAAGTGCTCCAGAATATACCCTACGGAAAGCACATGAGGCATTCAAAAAAGTAACCGGCCTGGAGTTTCAGGCTATGGGAGAATTGGAATACTATGTCATCAGTGAAAAGGAAGATTTTTTCGAAACTCCCGATCAAAAGGGATACCATGAATCCGTTCCTTTTTGTAAATGGGCTAATCTACGCACCGAAGCAATGCGTGCTATTGCTCAAACTGGAGGACAAATCAAATACGGACATTCAGAAGTAGGTAATTTTTCGATCGGCAATTTAGCTTACGAACAGAACGAGATTGAATTTTTACCTGCAAATATAGAAGAAGCGGCAGATCAATTGATGATCGCAAAGTGGATTTTACGCACCCTGGCTTACCAATATGGTGTAGAGCTCACTTTTGCGCCCAAAATCACCACCGGCAAAGCTGGTAGCGGGCTTCACATTCATACCCGTCTAATGAAAGACGGTAAAAATATGTATGTTGAAAACGGTAAATTGACCAGTACCGCCAAAACAGCCATTGCCGGAATTCTCGAAGCAGCACCGTCATTAACGGCTTTCGGTAACACTAACCCAACTTCATACTTTCGTCTGGTTCCTCATCAGGAAGCCCCCACGAATATCTGTTGGGGAGACCGTAACCGTTCCGTATTGGTACGTGTTCCTCTAGGCTGGACACAGGGAGCTAACGAAATGATCGTAGACGCAAATCCTCTGGAGCAAGCAGGTCATGTTGATCTCAGTAGCAAACAAACTGTTGAATTCCGCTGCCCGGATGGATCAGCAGATCTATATCTTTTATTGGCCGGCCTAGCCGTAGCTGCCCGACACGGTTTTGAAATGCAAGATCCTGTTCAATATGCCGAAGATCGTTACGTCAGTGTCAACATTTTTGACGATGCCCACAAAAATATAGCAGATCATTTAAGTCACTTACCAGCATCTTGTGCCGAGTCAGCAGATTATCTGGAGCAACAAAGAGCTATTTACGAAGCTCATCAGGTATTTAGCCCAGGTTTGATCGATGGGTTGATCAAAAAACTACAAGTTTACGATGACAGAACTTTACGTCAGGATATCAGCCAAGATCCTGAAAAAATTCAGGCATTGGTAGAAAAATTCATCAATGCCGGATAAACGAGCAACCAATACTACTTACTATACCACAAACTTGAAAGACTGCTCTTTATGAGCAGTTTTTTTATTATACCCCGAACCCTTTCCCTCTTTTCCCGTTTATAAAAACAAAAACTGATAAAATGATATAACACAAATGAAAATATCCATGAAAGCCATCATCCTAATTACCCTGTTATTTTTTCTATCCCCATTTTCTATCCAGGCACAAAAAGATATCAAAGGTTCCGGTTATGTGCTGACACAACAGCGGGAGCTGGAGAAATTTACCAGTATAGAATTATCTTCGGGTATTGATATGGCCCTTGTTCAAGGAGATCTTCAACCGGTTATTGTGGAAGCGGACGATAACCTGTTCCCTTACATCAAAACAGTCGTACGGGATCAGGTTCTGAAAATTTATATTCCGGACACGGTGCGTATCACCAAATACGCCGATATGAACGTCTTGATCAGTATACCGACCCTTTGTGACTTAAATGCCGCCAGAGGGTCACACATCGATGCTTCTCCTGAGCTTTGGAACGTTGAAAGTATTCGCCTCGAAGCCACAAGCGGAGCCCGCATCAAAATTCATCTTAAGTCCACCCAAACAACAGTGATAGGCAAAACATCCGGAATATTAGATATAAAGGGACATATAGTAAATTTAAAAGCTTTTCTCAAAACCGGGGCACGGTTGAATGCAAAAAACCTGGCGGCCGACCAAGCACAACTCCACCTTTCTACAGGAGCCAGAGCTGAACTAGAGGTAAGAGACAGCCTCCAGTATAATCTTGTTGGGAATGCACGCCTTCTTTTACGCGGAAATCCAGTTATTACCCACTCACAACTTCATTCAGGAAGCAAATTGATGCGTGAAAAATAAAAGAAAAGATCAAAAAAGCCGAAAGGATCGAAAAGGTCTGAAATTTTTCGACTATTTTGACTGCTCCCATCCCTTTGACTGTTTCAACTATTAATTCAATGTATCAGCTACACTAAAAAGTGAGGCACAAATTTGTTGATATTCTGTTAAAGTTAGTATATGTTTGCATTGAAAAATGCGTAGTGGTATGGGAAAAATCATTTTTTTTGTTATTCTTCTGGGAATTAGACCATCGTGTAGTTTCAACAACAGTTTTTCTCCACAAGAAGTTAAAAATGGAGATGCAATACTTATTTATAATCTGGAATCGGTTGTAGACAGTTTAAAAAAACTATCCTTATCAGCTGGAGTTGATTCCTCAGTTCGGGCAGAATTACATCAGGTTGTCTGCCAATTGGAAAAAAATTATCGGAATACTGAACAACAAAAGGAGTGGCTGAAAGTCGAAAACCATCATCTGAAAAATTATGTCTGCTTCACCGCTATTCTCTTTGGACTTTTAATTTTGGGCTTTCCTTTTTATAGCTATCATCGAAAATTAAAACTGAAATACAACCGACTTTCGGAAGCAATCAAGCACACTGAATGGGGCTTTCTGGTCACCAAAGAATTTATTACGGAAAACCACATTGCCTATGATGAACTAGAACGTTTGTTAAACCGGGAAAAAAGTCTCCGGAATATCACTTCAGAATCTTATAACCGTCTCCACGAAGCTTTAATTCATCAAAAAGCAAGTTCTTCAGGACGACTACTAGATCGTCTGACTAATTTCGACGGAAATTTCGGTAGTAAATTTCAACAGTTGTTCCCTGAATTTACCACAGATGAACTGTTAATGGCTACCATGATTCACCACCACTGGAAAATTACAGACATGACCACAATTTTTCATGTGAGCCTCGAAGCTTTAAGAAAACGACGCACACGTCTGGCCCACAAAATAGCTAACAAATTGAACAAAGAAATCGATTTGGAAGAATTCCTCACTAAACTGTAATAGTAGTGTCCACCCTTAAAAAACAAATTAAACAAATATAAATCAAACAAATAAGAAAAGTTTTTTTTTGATTTTGTCTACTCATTTGTCCAAGTAAAAATCAAAATAGAAAGAAGTTTTCAGTATATTTTTGTGATCACACAAACCACTATGCGTCGGTATGACACTCCCAAGTCACTTGCCGACTATAAAAAACGATCCTGTCGTTTTCTGCAGAGCATAATTTACTACAGAGATTCTCACCAAGCTTTTTTCTCTTTGTATTAATATTAGCCCTGCAGTTTTTTTAACTGATAAAACGGAAGAAACAGTTTATTGGATAATTTCTCCGCTTTCTCCGTTTTATCTTATCTTTGTACTCAAACTTATAATCTTTATTATCCTATGAAAAACTTATTGTTTATTTTCATTCTTTTATTCAGCTTTACCCGAAGCCAAGCAGAAGAGGCACGTTTGCTGCGTTTTCCCCATATACAAGGCGATCAGGTAGTGTTTTCTTATGCCGGTGACCTATATACGGTCTGCGGTAATGGAGGAATTGCCCGCCAATTAACCTCCCATATCGGTTATGAAATGTTTCCGCGTATTTCGCCGGATGGAAAATACATCGCTTTTACCGGTCAATACGACGGTAATACGGAAGTATTTGTCATGCCCGCAACAGGAGGTATCCCCAAACGCTTAACTTATACAGCTACTTTACAACGGGATGATCTTGGCGACCGGATGGGTCCCAATAACATTGTAATCGGATGGACACCCGACAGTAAAAATATCTTATTCCGCACCCGACAATTTACTTTCAATGACTTTACAGGACAATTGATGACTATCCCCGTAACCGGCGGGGAAGCCGTAGAAATTCCATTAAAAAATGGCGGTTTCGCTTCTTATTCCCCAGACGGAAAGAAATTAGCCTACAATTATATTTTCAGAGAATTCCGAACCTGGAAAAGGTATCAGGGAGGAATGGCGGATGATATCCGGATCTTTGATTTCGATACCCATCGATCCGAAAAAATCACCGACCATATCCGTCAAGATATCATCCCCATGTGGTCGGCAGACGGTAAAAAGATTTATTATATTTCCGACCGGGATAATGTGATGAATTTATATGTGTATGAACTGGAGACCAAGAGCACTCGCCAACTAACGCATTACACAGATTACGACATCAAGTTCCCGGCCATAGGCGGAGATCAGATTGTCTATGAACATGAAGGATATATTTACCGCTTTGATACCCGTAACGAAAAACCGATCCGGCTCAATATCCAAATTGATAACGATCAGAATTGGGCACGGCCGGAATGGAAGAACGTCAGCGATCAAATCAGCAAAGTAGATGTTGCCCCGGAAGGAGAGCGGATCGTGCTTGCAGCCAGAGGAGATATTTTTACGCTCCCTTCCAACACAGGGATCACTTATAACCTCACTCATTCGTCAAATGCAAACGATCGGCATCCACAATGGTCGCCCGATGGCAAGTGGATTGCCTACCTATCCGACAAGAACGGAGAATTCAATATCTGGGTCAGAAATGCTGTCAGCGGTGAAGAAAAAATGCTGACTCAGGATCTGAAAACCTATATTTTCGATTTTAAATGGTCGCCTGATTCCCGTTCTATCCTGTGGAATGAAAAAAAGAATACTCTTAATCTTACCCAATTAGCCAACGGAGCAACCGAAACGATCGCCCAGTCAGGGCTAAATCTGATCCGATCCTTCAACTGGTCTCCGGATAGTCGTTATATCACTTATATACAACCAGGCAAAGAAATGGGCAATATCATTGTCTATGACCGGGATAGCAAACAAAAACATCAGATCACCGATGGCTGGTATGATGTAAGCTCTCCTAACTTTAGCAAAGACGGAAAATACCTGGTTTTTGTTTCTGCCCGCACCTTTAACCCTACATATAGCCATACGGAATGGAACCATGTCTACAACAATATGGACAAAGTATATGTTTTACCTTTAACAAAAGATGCAGCTGTTCCTTTTGCTCCGGAAAACGACCAGATCTCGGTCCAGGCAACGACCGACATCCCATCGAAAACCGCTAAAGGTAAAAACAATAAAAACAAAGAAATCTCCCTTACCTCTTCTTACGATTTCGAAAAAGTCAACAACCGGATTGTAGAATTACCGGTGTATGCGTCCAATTACTATAACGTTCACATGATTGGCAATCACATTTATTACAATCGGGGAGGTAGCACGTATATGTATGACTTAAAAAATCGCCAAGAAACCAATCTAAATTGCCGGATTACTTTCGGACCGGGATATAAAAAAGCAATCGCCCAGTCAGGAAACTCACTTCAAGTGATCAATATCCCCGTATCTCCGGTCAGCATTACTCGCCCAATCTCTATGACCGATGTTAAGAAACACATTGATTACCGTCAGGAATGGATGCAAATTTACAATGAAAGCTGGCGTCAAATGCGGGATTTCTTTTATGCAAAAAACATGCATGGGGTAGATTGGGATGCCGTATATGAAAAATACAAGGTGCTGATTCCTCATGTCAACCATCGAACCGACCTGACCTACGTAATCGGAGAAATGATTGGAGAACTGAGCGTCGGTCATGCTTATTCTGCTAACGGGGAACATCCTTCTCCCGAAAGGATCCCAATGGGATTGTTAGGTGCCCGTTTTGAAAAAGATGCCTCGGGTTATTTCAAAGTCACCAAGATTATCGAAGGAGCCAACTGGAACGATGCCACCCGTTCGCCCTTGACCATGCCAGGGGTAGAAGTAAAAGAAGGCGACTATATCCTATCTATTAACGGGAAATCATTACAAGGCACCGCTGACCTGTCAACAGAACTCATCGGTACCACCGGTAAAACGGTTGAACTGGAAGTGAACACCACCCCTGAAATCAAACATTCACGTAAGGTATTGGTCACTCCTCTGGCCGACGAGTCGCAGCTTTATTACTACAACTGGGTGCAAAACAATATCCGGAAAGTCAACGAAGCTACCCAGGGGCAGGTAGGCTATATCCATATCCCGGACATGGGTATACAAGGACTCAATGAGTTTGTCAAACATTATTACCCTCAACTGGGTAAAAAAGCGCTGATCATTGACGACCGCGGAAATGGTGGAGGCAATGTGTCTCCCATGATTACCGAACGGCTTCAACGCACACCGACTTTCTTCACGATGCATACCAACCAGACAGAAGGTTCTGTTAGTCCGGTAGGTACCTTTTTAGGGCCGAAAGTCCTGCTGGTAAACGAATATTCGGCTTCTGACGGCGACTTATTCCCTTATCGGTTTAAATACAACAAACTGGGCCCCGTTATTGGAAAACGTACCTGGGGCGGTGTTGTCGGTTACAGCGGCACTATACCCGTTGTAGATGGCGGTTCCATCGTCACTCCCTCATACGCTCCCTTTGCAGCCGACGGTAGCAGCTTTATCATCGAGGGCCATGGTGTAGATCCGGATATTTTGTTAGAAAATGATCCTTACCGAGAATTCAATGGTGAAGATCAACAGTTGAACAAAGCCATTGAAGTGATTCTCGAAAAACTGAAAACCGAAGGCAAAGAAGCTCCTCAGATCCCAGCATTTCCGGTAAAATAAACTCATAATCGAGTAAAAATCTGATTAATGGCCTGATTTTCAAAAGTGAATATAAAACTTAAAAAAATCAGGCCATTTTTGTCGAGTAAATCTTTATAGTCTCCCTATCGCTTTCAAATACTGCGATTCGCTCAGATGCAATCCGGCTTTTGCATCGATCCATTGGCTCCATGCCTGTAACCATTGTGCTTGTGCTTCCAAAAGCGAAGTCAGGGTTTCCATACCCACCTGATACTGATCGTTACTAACTTTCAAATTTTCCAGAGCTTGCCTTAAAGCATGACGAGCTATATCAACCCGCGTAACGGCATCTTCCAGATTAAAACGGTTGGAAGTGATCTCCAAACGCATGAGATCGGTAGATTTCTCAAGATTCAGCCGACTGATCTCTCCCTCCAAGCGGGCAGCCCGAAGCTTGTTTCTCCCTTCTCCCCAATGGAAAACTGGAATTCTCACAGCAGCCATAGCTGTAAATGTAGCACTAGCCTCATCATCTCCGTTCAGCTTCAATCCACCACCATAACCATAACCGGCAGTCAGTCCGATCTGAGGTAAAAAATCAGACTGTGTTAAAGCCACCTGCCGTTCTTTTAAGTCGATTTCATATTTCAATATATTATAATCGGGGCGTTGGGTTACATTGCTGTCTAATGTCCAAATTGTCGGATCGACCGTTTCAGACAAGGTATCCTGTAAATGTACCTCTGTATCCAGATTCAGTCCTACTAATCGACAAAGATTCATCCGGGCCAACACCCGTCCATTCTCTGCTCTTTGTAGTAATAACTCCGCTTCATTGTAACGCACCTGCGCTTTGAGTACGTCATTTTCTGTAGCCATCCCCACTTGCCGGGCATCCTGAAGATTTTTTAACAACGCCTGTACGACTTCCTTATATTTGGCAGCAGCAAGCACCTGTTCTTGTATCTGGAGTAATTGCCAATATGCCTCATCTGTCGAAAGCAGGATGTCCGAACGGTTTAACCGGATATTTTCACCGGCAATGCTCTCCCCCACTTTAGCCATCTCATAGGCAGCTTTCACCTTACCTCCCATATAAATCGGTTGTTCCAGTTGTAATCCGGCTGCATATACTCCCCGTAATCCTAGTCGGATACGAATATCCGGTAAAAAAGCATATTCCTGAAATACCGGTTCCCCATCCGGACCAATCACTGGTTTCTGTGTTTCCGGATCGATAAGGACATTCGGTTCGAGCTGCCCCCCTGCTCCAGGTTTATAAGTGGGTAAATAACCTCCTTTCAGTTTATAATTATACTTTTTTTGGTTATATATTCCCAATCCGACAGCCGACAGTTTGGGAAGATATTCGGCACGATAGGCTTTTGCCTCCAGTACCGCCCTTTGTTGCTGCCGATCGGCAATATCGATTTCTTTACTACTTTCCAAAGCCATTTGCCGGCATAAGTTCAGATTCAACTCTACCTGAGCCCGTAATATCGCCGGTAGAAGCAGGAAAAAGAATATACTATATGTTTTCATCATGATTATAATTTTATCTCCGATCTATCTCTACTGGCTAGTACTCCTCCGTTTTCTTTTCCTCAGGAAGACGGATATGAAAAAATAAAGAATACAGGATAGGTAAAATCACCAGAGTAATTACTGTTCCGATAAAGAGTCCTCCCATAATGGTTACCGCCAAGGCTCCAAACATATCGTCGTTTACCAGCGGAATCATCCCAAGAATCGTAGTCATCGCAGCCAGGAATACCGGACGCAGACGTGAAGTCGAAGCATCCACCAAAGCCTGGAACCGTTCTTTTCCCGATCGGATCTGGCTATCCACTTCATCCACCAGGACGACTCCGTTTTTGATCATCATACCGACCAGCCCCAAGGCTCCGACAATAGCGACAAAACCGAATTCTTTCCCGGCCAGCAACATGCCGGCCACCACACCTGTAATGGCCAACGGCAAACACAACAGGATGATCAAAGGCCTGCGAAAATCCCGGAACAGAGCAATCAGAATGGCCAAAACCAATACAATGGCGATGGGAACGTTTTTGAATAGGTAAGATTGAGATTCGGTACTAGCAAGATATTCTCCCTGCCATGCCGTGGTATACCCCGGAGGGAAATGAATAGCATTGATTTTAGGCAACAAACTGTTCCGGGCAGCTGTCGTCGTAACATTCGGCGCATTATTACACTGCGCAGCTATCGAACGTTGACCGTTATATCGCCTTACTACCGGAACTTCCCATCCCATATCCACTCCTGTAGCTGCCTGATTGAGCGGAACAGAACCGATCAACCTTTCCAGTATATCATCTTCGGTCACCATACCTGTCGTGATTTCTTTTAACGTCTCCATGCTGATGCCATTGGTAGAAGGCACCATACTCCACACCGGAACACCGTTGATTTGTTCGGGACGTTGCCCCCCGGCATCGACACTCTTCAAATAAATAGGCAAAGGATGTTCACCTTCATAATAGGAGCCGATAGGCATTCCCTCTGTGGCAGCCAATAAAGCTAATCCGACATCTTCCCGGCTTAGATTCACGTCTCTGGCCAGTTGCTGCTGATACCGGACATTCAAGGCCGGCGTTTCCGTTCCCCAGTTATCGGTTACCAGAATAATGGACGAATCGGCCCGCATAATCTCTTTCACTTGTTCACATAAATCTTTCAACACAGCAGGATCAGGCCCGGAAATCATAAACTGAATAGGAAAATTCATGTACATCAGATTGTAACGTTTCATCCGGACGTATGCCTGAGGATAATGCGAAGAAAGATAGGCCTGCAACTGGGGTAAACTATCCTTCAATGTCTCCGGTGAAGTAAAATCGACAATAAGTTCCCCATAGCTAAGAGAAGGTTCTGCCACGGTCCGGACCAGATTATAACGGGAGGGTGTACCCCCAAGGCTAGTGGTCACTGCCGTAATTTCAGGCCGACTGCGAAGATACTGCGACATAGCAGCCAAATCTTCTTTCACAGTCTGGGGATTCGTACCATAAGGCATCTTATATTCGATATAAAGCTGATTATAACTTAAGTCCGGAAAAAAGCCCTGCTTGATAAACCGATATCCCCAGACACTGATGACCAACAGCACTACCACAGCAATAACCCAAATCCAACGATAACGAACAGCCGATCTCAGGAGGTGCTGGTAATGCCGGTAGATACGGCCATTAAAAGGATTTTCAGCGTCAGTTCCTTTCTTGTTTTTTTTCGGTTTCAACGCTCTGTCTGCTTGTATAGGTACATAGGCAAGAGCCAGTACCCAACTCAACCACAAAGAAACCGCCAATACAATAAAAAGATCCCGAACATATTCCCCAGTAGTATCCGGAGACAGAAAAATGGGTAAAAAAGTCAGAATGCCGATGGTCGTCGCACCCAATAAAGCCCAGGCCGTTTTTTTAGTAATATTGATCAAAGCGGCCGGCTTCGGGATTCCCCGCGCCAAATCCACCATAATTCCATCTGTGATGACAATGGCATTATCTACCAACATACCCATGGCTACGATAAAAGATGCCAGCGACACCCGCTGTAGTGTGCCATGCATCATGTGAAGAATCACAAAAGATCCAAGGACGACGACAACCAATCCGATGCCGATGATGTAACCGCTCCGAAAACCCATAAACAACATGACTATAATGATCACAATCAATACCGATTCGATCAAATTGACCATGAAAACATTAATTGCACTTTTTACGCGCGTGGGTTGAAAAAACACTTTTTCAAAGCCAATACCTGCCGGGATAATCGTTTGCTTCAGTTCTTCCAGTTTATCGTCGATTACCTTTCCCAACTGGATGATATTTCCACCTTTTTGCATGGCGATAGAAATACCGATCGCCGGAATCGTATCATACAACAAACCCTCACGCTGAGGTTCTACATATCCTTTGGTGATACTGGCCACATCTCCTAATCGGATATCGTCCTCCTCATGTCCCCGGATCAGCAGATTCCGAATATCATCGATTCCCTGAAAATCTCCTTCCACATCCACACGCACTCGTTTCTCCCCACTGTTATAATAGCCAGAATAAACGGTCGCATTTTGTCCCCGTAAGGTCAGGATAATTTCCGCCGGATGCACACCCAGGTTAGCCATCTTGGCCTCCTGGATATCGATATTGATACAAGCCTGACGTTCACCATAAATATCCACACCGCTCACTCCGTCGATATCCAACACGGTACGTCTTACCAACTGAGCATAATCCATCATTTTCTGATAGTCGAAGCCATCGGAAGTCATGGCATAAAACATGCCGTATACATCTCCGAAATCGTCCAGCACCATCGAGGGTTGCGCACCCGCCGGTAACTGCGACTGCACATTAGCTACTTTACGACGCAGGATGTCCCAATTTTGCTGCAACTCTTCCAAAGGTACCGTACTACTCAATTCGACTAAGATTTCCGAGACATCATCCATCGAGCGAGATTCCACATGATCGAGATCCCCCATAGAACGAATCGATTTTTCTAATAAATCCGTTACTTCCAGTTCTACCTGCCAGGCCGAGGCGCCGGGAAAAGTAGTCACGACCATGGCTTGTTTTACTGTAATGGCCGGATCTTCTAGTTTGCTCATCGTGAAAAAAGAATAAATTCCTCCCACAACCAAAACAAATACGAAAAAATAAACCAGCGCTCTGTTTTTTAAAGCATATTCTGTAAAATTCATATCTTTATTTTCTTTTAACGACTATCCATATATGCTTAAAGCAATCCCCCGACATTTGAAGGAGACACCGGAGGTAAAGGTCTTACTTTCTGGCCTTCCTTCAGATCGTTCACACCAGCTGAAACAACCGATTGTCCCTTTTTTAAATCGGATTTCACGACTACTTGTCCGTCTTTTGTCCATTGGTGCACTTCTACGGGCATTTCCCGTACCGAGCGGTGATATTCATCGTAAACCCAGACGTAAGATTGGCCGTCCTGTTGAAAAAGGGCAGAGATAGGGATCACCGTCATTCCTTCAACTCCCGGTTTCAAACCGATTGTAACCGAAACACTCATACCGGCGGCTAATCCTTCATTTTTCTTTAAGCGAAAACGAGCTGTAAACAATTGATTGTAATTGGCTCCCTGGGCAATATCAAGCAGTTCGAGCGGAAGCACCGAGTCGGGATATACATCGGCTACTGCCTGAAAAGAAATAAAATCTTCCCGTCGGATAAAGTCTCCAGAGGGAATACTCACACTGACTTCGAAGTAATCATCGTTGATCATCGACAAAATAGGAGTACCCTGTCCGATGATTTCAGGAGCACTGAAATATTTTTTTTGAATATAACCATCGAAAGGTGCTTTTAAACGAGTGTCGTTCAATGCATTCCGATGAGCCTCATACAAGGCTGTCACTCTTTTTTTGGCAGCGACAGCTTTGTCATATTCATTCACCGAAACACTTCCCCGCCGATACAATTCGATCACCCGGTCGGACTCGTCTACCACCTGATCATACTCAGCCTGAGTACCGTTAAACTGAATGCGATAATCCCGGGGATCCAGTTCTGCCAGTAACTGTCCTTTTTTTACAAATTGTCCTTCAGCGACGTAAATTTTTTTGATAGGACCAGGCACCCGAAAGGCTAATTTTACATTGGAAGCCGCTTCGATTTTTCCCGGATAAGTCACTGAAAACCGGTCTCCCTGTGTCGTTACTTCGGTTATTTTTACCAATTGAGGGATTTCCACCGTATTTTGTTTTTTTCGGCAAGCTCCGATCAGCACCGATATTCCCAGGATGAAGGAGTAGATGATAAACCGTCTATTCCGCACTTTATCCGTTTTTCTCATTTTTTCCGATTTTAACAATATAAACTGAATATTAAAGTCTTAATATATACTTAGGAGAAAGAATATATGTTTCATAATACTTCTGAAATAAGTTTATGCTTTAAAAAACACTGTCTCCTTGAATCCTCCGTCCCCCGGGAATCTTAAATAAATCGTTCATTTTTTACAAAAGTTTCTCATAACCGTCCAACTTTAGTATATTTGTGAATTCAAAGAGAAAAAAGCATTCACAGTATTCAAGTACTGATCTAAACACTATGCCCGAAAAAAAGAAACAGGTACTAAAGGACAGAGCTCCTATAGTTGCTGCTTATCTGCGGGTGAGCACAGATAAGCAGACCATTCTGAACCAGAAAAGTGAGGTAATCAATTTCTGCCGTCGGCAAGAATTGAAAATTACCATGTGGTGTACAGAAACCGTAAGTGGCACTAAGAAAGAGAGTGAAAGAGAGCTGGGAACATTGTTGAAAAAACTGCAAAAAGGAGATGTCCTGATTATTACTGAAGTATCTCGGTTAAGTAGAAAGATGATGAATATTATGAATATTATTCACCAATCGATTGAAAAAGGCATTACCATTCACAGTATCAAGGAAGGGTATAAATTCGATTCTTCCATCAATAGTCAGGTTCTCGCCTTCGCTTTCGGTTTATGTGCCGAGATTGAACGAACTTTGATTTCCCAACGCACCCGCGAAGCCTTGGCACGCAGAAGAGCCCAGGGAATAAAATTGGGACGTCCTAAAGGCAGTTTGCGTGCCGGAAAGTTATATGAACATGAACAGGAGATCAAAGAGCTACGCATGGAAGGTTTTTCTTTTCAGAAGATCGCTATGCGTTACAAGGTATCTCCGGAAACCGTACGTCTTTTTTACTTGCGGACACTTTTGAAAAAACCGAAAAAACAACAGGAAGAAATTCAGGAACCGGAGGCTTAGTCGATAAGTCGCCCGGTTGCCTTTAAATAATAAGTTTCGCTCAACCGGAGGGCTGCTTTTGCATCTATCCAATCACACCAGGCTTTTGGCCATTGTATGTGAGCTTCCATATAATTGGTGAGACTTTCCATTCTCCCCGAACGTGGCACTCCAAGGAATTACAAACAACCGACCGCCTAAACGTAAGGTTCGGACGACCGACAAACCGACATATATAACGCGATATCACATCACAGTTTATAATGTATTTATTTCGTTACACGCCTTATTTCCCGCCGGAACAAGAAACATGCCAAAACAAAATAGATAACGGCTAAAAACCAAAGCCATAGATATTCTTGCCTGACATCACCGAGGGTAGCTCCCAAATTGTTGATTTTCACAAACCCATCGATCCCATGGCTCGAAGGAAAAATTTTAGCTATAGCAAGCCAATAATCCGGAATGCCTTCTTTCGGCCAGGAAATACCGGAAATAAACATCAAGGGTACCGAGGTAAACACAAAAAGTAAGAATGGCTGCTCCCGTTCTTTGCTTAGAAAAGAAGCTGCAATAGCCAAAAACACACAAGCCAGCAAGAAGGGGAAAAGAAAAATCATCAATTCGCCTTTCGGTGCAATTTGAGTAAGACTGAAAATCCGGGGTACAATAAAAAATACCCAGAAAGCCATCAGAAAATAAACCGGCATATAGAGACAAGTTTTCCCTGCTACAATGCACCAGGCTTTCCGATAATGTCTGTTCAGGGGAATCATACTTTTACGCCGGCTTCTGTCGCGGGAGGTTCCTGCAATCGTTCCTACTCCCAATAATAAAGATTGCTGTATGACCAGAACAAGCACTGCCGGAATGATAAATGAAGCAAAGCCACTCTGAGGATTAAACATTTTCACTTCACCTATTTTCACTGGAGAAACCGTCGATTGCTGGTGGGCCGAAGAAGCATAGGTCAGCCCTTCAACCTGTATCTGTTTCCCCATAGCAATAGCGACATCGCTGGCGGCCTGTAATAAAGCCTTATAATTTAAAAGAGCTCCCATATCACAAAATAAAGCGACATGCGCCTGCTCTCCCCGATAAACAGCTTTACTGAAATCTGCCGGAATTTCGAGAATTCCATAGATTTTTTTCTGGTACATCAATTCCCTGGCCTCCTCCAGATCCGTACAATAAGCTACGATATTTACATTAGCTGAAGCATCCCAATTCCTCAAAAACTCCCGGCTTAGGGAAGACTGAGCCTGGTCGATCACTGCCACCGGTACTTCCCGGACAACTTCATTGCTGTAAATGTAAGTATATACTAACGGATAAACGAGTGTAAGCACAATAAAAAAAGTCAATACCGCATGATCCCGAAACACCGTATAAAATTCCCGGCGAAATATATAAAAAATATCGTAAATGCTCCTTTTCATATCATTTTCATTCATACCCATTTCCCTTTTAAGGTAAATAGCGCTGTTCCAATAAATCCAATTTTAATTTAGGCAAAGTCAGCAAAGGCAATAAAGTAAACAAAAACAAGGCTATATAAGGTTGCCATGAATAAATCATACCAATGCCGTTTAAGGCCTGATCGACGTATAACAGAAAGTAATGCCGCATGGGAAACAGATTAGAGGCAATCTGGATAAGCTCCGGCATAGAACGCACCGGGTAAGTAAATCCACAAATCGAAAAGGACAGTACCCCCCACAATCCGCAAAAACTCAAAGCAATCCGGTTTTGCCGGGCAATTCCTGTAACAAAAACAGCAAATCCCTGAGCCGCCAAAACCAAAAGTAACATTGCCAGGAACATGGGGAAAAAACCACTATTTAAAGGAAAATGCAAATAACCGTAAAGAACTGACAAATACAATAGACCGATCAATAGAAAAATAGAAGTTTGCGGCAATAATTTCCCTAACAGCGATAATACGATTGATCCCCGTCCTGCACGAAGCCACTCTCCGGAGGTTCCTTCCTTTATCTCTTCGCCAATACTGTAAGTGGCCGTAAACATAGCAAACATAAATACAAAGGCAGGCAATAGGATATTGGCCAGATAAACGGCATAACTGAGCCAAGGGTTATTTAATGGATTGGTATCAACTGTAATCGGCATCAGTTTAGCCTGTATCAGCGGTCCTCCTTCTCCCTTTGCCAATAACAACGTTTGTTGGACAGCTCCATTCGCTAATGCCGACTGTAAACGCATATCTTTATATACTAAAGATCCGGGTAAGATATAAGTATCGTTTGTATAAAACGAAATTATCGGTTCTTTACCAGTAGAAACTTCACACCGGAAATCTTCCGGGATATGGAAAATACCGTATACCTCTCCCCTTTGCATGGCCCGGCGTGCTTCTGAAAAATCAGCTGTTTTCATTACCACTTGTGTTTGTGCAAAGGCGTCCAGGGAACGGGCTAACTGTCTCGACATAGCCGTATGGTCTTCATCAACCACGGCAACAGGCAAATTGGTCGGTAATCCCTGCTTCAGCAAGTCGGCAAAGAAAAAGAAACAAAAAGCCGGAGCCAGCAGCATGATAAACCAATAGAGCCACCGGGAAGCCAACCGTCTGAATTCCCGTTTCATCAAAATCCATAGCGAACGAAGATTTTCCATGATAATTAATAATTTGCCAATGTAACAATGTAATAATGTGCTAATGAACAATGGCAGGGGGATATTTCATTTTTTCAAAACAGTCATTCCGGGGCGCAAACCCTCTACTTTTTCCACCGGTTTAGCTTTCACCCGAAATGTTTTCATATCATATTGTCCGGTGGTTTTCGTCGCTCTCCAGGCAGCATACGTACCCATATCTTTCATATAGGTCACTTTCAATTCTATTTCTTTATCCCCCAAAGCGGGTACAAAAGCAAGAAAAGTTTCGCCCATTTTTAAATCTTTCAACTGATCTTCCCGGATATTAAAGGCAACCCACATGTCCGACAAATCCAGGATATCCATTACCGGAGCCCCTGTTCCCACAAGCTCACCAACTTTCGGATAACGCTCCGAAACTTCCCCATCGATCGGAGAAATCAAAAAAGTTTCTTTCATATAAGCTTCTACTTCAGCCACCGCACCTTTTGCCCGGTTGAGTTGAGCTTCTGTAGCCAGTTTATCTTCTCGCTGAGCACCGTTCCGAGCCATTTCGTATTGCGCTTTCGCAGCCTGTTCTGTGGCCAGCATCGCCTTGTAATTCGCCTCTGCTTCATCTTTTTTCTGGGCAGGCACTACTCCATTCTCATATAATTTCTGTACCCGCTGCCAGGTTTTCATCGCAACTTCAGCCGCTGCCCTGGCTTTTTGCCAGGTTTGAAAAGCCATGACGATCTGTTCCGACCGTGAACCCTTGACTGCTTTTTCATTCAAAGCTTGTGCTGCCATCTCGGCCGCTTCGGCCTGACTATACTTTGCCAGCACCTCAGGACTATCAAGAATAGCCACCGTATCTCCTTTTCTCACTTGTTCGCCTTCATTGAACCGGAATTCTTCAATACGTCCGGGAACTTTACCGGAAATACGGACTTCTGTCGCCTCAGCTTCTCCCTGAAGATATTCTGCTTTCGGTTGCCGGAAAATAAATCCGAACACAGCAATTAAAAGAACCAAAATAATGATCCCTGTAAAGGTCACCAATTTTCCATTTATCTTTTCCATACTATTGTTTATCATATTTCTAAAGTTATTTTCCCAAAACTCCGTAGGCTTTTTGCAAATACACCTCACCTAATTTCACTTCGATCTGCGAATCGATAAAATCGGAATGAGCAGACAGCCAGGCTGTCTGTGCTTCCAGTACATTCGACACCGGTATCGTTCCCTCCTGAAATCCCAGCTCTGCATATTTCAAGTTTTCATTTGCTTTTTCGAGATTTTTTCCAGCCATTTCCATTTTTTTCAAAGCTTCCCTAATCCTGAAACGCGCCTGATTCACCTGTAACTCAATCTTTTCCCGGACTTCTTGTAGTTTATGATTCATGATATTGGTTTCATAGCGTGCGCTCCGCACACTTTTCCGGGAGGCCCCCCAGTGAAATATCGGCGCTTTCACTCCGATTCCGACACTCCACATCCCATCAAACTTTGTACTGACACCATTGAAAAAAGAAGGCGTCATCGCTAGGTAATTCGCGGTCAAAGCCACGGTAGGCAAGTATTCCGAACGAGCAATTTTTTCTTTTTTACGATAGATATCAGTAGCCAATACCAAACTACTGATTTCGGGCCGATTATTCCATATTCCCCCCATATCTACAGGCGATAAATTTGGAACCACCGGCATCTCCAGTGTCTCCTCCCGAAGGGTAAAAACCGTATCTATCGGCAGACCACAAATTTGATTCAACGCCATACGCGAAAGACTCAGCCCATCGTCCACCCGCATTAATGTCATTTCTGCCTGGTTCAATTTCACCTTTACCGATAACATATCGGCTTTAGTGGACATCCCGGTTTCATACATCACTTCCATATCGTGATTGAATTTCTGCAAGGTTTCCAGATACCTCTCCGCCAATTGACGACGGTTCACCAACGATACCACTTGCCAATAAGCCTCGTCCGTTTCCAGGATGAGATTCTGCAATTCCTGATCCCGTCCGGTTTCAGCCAACTTTTCCGATAAACCAGCCAATTGATGATAAGCCCGGATTTTCCCACCCATATAAATCGGTTGGGTTAGGCCGACTTGTAAAAGTACCGTATTTTTATCTTTCACAGTCATGGCTTCTTTGGGTAACAAGGCCCAATCTTTAGGGACAGGCTGACCGTTTTGCAAAACAGGTGTCCCCGTCGTGGGGTCGAGCATCACCTGATCGGGCCGCAACGACCATTTTCCGTTTCCATCGATATACCCTACCGGCAGATGAGCATCATCGGCCAATAAATGCACATCCTTTTGATTACGCAGATAGGTACCCATAGCATCCAACGCCGGCAAATATTTGGTAAATACTTCCTCTCTTTTTGCCCGTGCCGATTTAATCTGTTCTTCCGCAGCCTTCAAATTCTGATTATTTTCTATCGCCATGCGGCGACATTCTTCTAATCCCACCCTTTGCTGGCCATAACTAAAAGCTACATGCCCAAGTAATAAAACAACCCAACCAAATTTTTTCATAATTTTTATCCTTATACTACGATTAAACGCATTTTTATACTTTTTGGTATGTTCACTTCAAAAAAATTACTCGGTAACGACCAACGCATAAAGCTGCTCGTACTGAGACCGAACCGCCGACAAAGCGTATGAAACATCTTGACGCATAATCAAATCATTAATAACGCCGACACTAATATTCAAAAAATTCTTTGCCAGAATCGAGGTATCTACATCATTCCGAAGTTCTCCGGCTCTTTTAGCATTGAGGATCAATTGTTCCAATTTAGACAAACGCAACATTTTGGAAGTCGCCACCACACTTTTCAATTCAGGAAATAGAGCGATCACTTCCACAATCAGCGAAAGACAAAGGATTTCCGGAATCTCACTGCTGAAAGTACGAGCCGAATAATTATCTATTCCCGTCAATTTCCGGATCGTCAAATCGACGAATTCCCGCAAGGTGGTAATCTGCTCAAATTCCTCCAAACGGGTGGCGTTCAACAAGGAATAATATACTTGCACGCCTTCTTTCAATATTTCTTCCTTATTGGTAAAATGATAGTAAAACGTGCCGCGTGTAATCTTAGCAGCCCGTTCGATATCGCTGAGCCGGACCGCTTTAAACCCTTTTCTCAAAAACAATAAAAAGGCAGTTTCTATGATCTGTTGCCGCGTATTATTCATCGTTTTATCATTACATTATACTG
>JAETOX010000151.1 GCA_021771575.1 Bacteroides sp.
TTATTGCCTTGTAATTATCAGTATGAGTTATCGGGATGCCTATATAAAATCCTGAATGAAGGGAATCAGGAGTTTACTTCTTGGTTGCATGATTGCGGGTTTTGTAAGGGGTTGAAATCATTTAAGCTTTTTACTTTTTCTAATTTTTATATTCCCCGTTTTCGTATAGAGGGGGATCGGTTAAAGATATTGACGGATACGGTCCGTTTGGTGGTATCGTTTTACCCGATTGAGGCGATTGACGCTTTTGTGGTCGGGTTATTCCGTGACCGGCGGGTTGAAATCGGCGACCGGAAATCGAGGGTGATGTTTGAGGTTTCGACGATTGAGCGGATGCCCGAACCGGAATTTGCTTCCCGTATGGTGTTTAAAACATTGTCTCCCATTTTTATAGAGGAGCAGTTTCCTGATACAGGCCGTACAGTGCATCTGCAACCGGACAGTCCGAAATTTGCCGAGTTGCTGCATTTGAATTTGTTGGAGAAATACCGGGCTTTTTACGCTCGGGAGCCTGATGCGTCCTGGCCGGTAACCCGTTTGCGTCTATTGTCGGTACCGAAAGCTAAGACCATTACTTTGAAAGCTGGTACACCTCAGGAAACGCGGATGAAAGGTTATATGTTCCAATTTGAGTTAGAAGGCCAGCCGGAACTTTTGCGTTTGGGGTATGACGGCGGCTTCGGACGACTCAACAGTCAGGGGTTCGGGTGTGTGGAGGTGATAGTCTCAGACAAATCACTGCCAAATGACCTATATGAAAAAGGAGATAAAAATCCCCGTTCATTATAAACGGGGAAATGCCAATGAATGTGGTACAATTAATGATTTCAATTAGTGTGACTATATTTTTCAATTCCATAGTTAAGGCGCTTCAAAGGTAAAAAAATTTCGGAAGAAAAAAAACGCAATGTATTAATGTGAATATATTGACAAAACAATTAACTTTGCGCCAGAATCGTTAAAACTAAAAGGATGATTGATATTTCATACAAAACAGAAGACAACCATTTACTTGAATATGAAGATATTGTAAATTGGTTGATTTTTAAAATGAAAGAATTGAAACAGCGAGGAGAAAGTAATGAAGACATACTAGAATATTTTCCAACTGAGGATTTCGAAGGGGAAGTGGAACGAATTGAAGAGCTGAAATGGATGATATTAAAACATATTGTTAGGCTATAAGATAATAGTATAACGAAGATATTAATTTAGAATTGACTATGCTTCAGGAGATTAATAACTTTATGAATTCCCTTTCTCCGGAACTGAGACAAGCAGGACTAAAGCCAAAAGAAGGATTGCATGTTTTGCTGAAGATTCAGGAGAAGGATGGGATACTTTTTATGGATGAAAAATCCATTGAACGGGAATGTCTGACTCGTAAAGCTACAGAGTTCGATGAACCATTTTTGCAGCGATGTGCGGAATTTGCACAGGTAAGTTGGTGTGTAAATACCAATAAATGTTTTGATTTACCCTCCAAAGGTATTCATTCTTGTTCTCCTTATTGTGTGGCTTTAAAACGGGAATCGCTGGAAGGAGGCGGAAAGTATTCGAAAGACAAAACCAAGATATACGACCGTATTGATTCTTATTTCACTAATGCTCTGGCATTCGTAGAAGAAGGAGAAAAGGAAAAAATTTGCGTATTTCGGGATTTTATTGATTCCAAAGAAAAACTGAATGCTTTATTTTCTTGTTTTCAAACAGATTTTGAAGAGATAAAAGATAAAGAGTATATTATTTTTTATTTAGATGAAGCGATTGAGAAATACCGTCAAGTAAATGAGAGGTATTTGTCGGACAAACTTTTCAATACGAATGAATTTAACGTTACAGTAGAGAATGAAGTATACGGAACCAGTGATTTCCTGAATGGGTTTCCGACGAAGAAGCCTTTTTTGTCTCATCAATCGGCAGTTTTTGACATTGCAGGACGTATTACCAAAGAAATGGCGCATAATCTTCATAGTTTTCAGAATATGATGAGCCGGAACATATTACCTCGTCCGTTACCTCTGTTTGTTTATCGGGAGGAATTACAAACGGAAGAGCTTGCTATCTTTTCAAAATATCTGTCGGAAGGGAAAAGAATCGGTTATCAGGAGATTATTCAAGAATTATATACAAGGCATCAAGAAGATGTCGGTGATTATTATCTGTTGTATTATTACGGCAATACCGTTTGTGATTTCGATTTTGTATCCCGGTTCCGCTATGGCTTGAAGCAGGAGGGAAAGGAGTATTGGGAGATAAAAGATTATTTTCAGGTAGATGCAGGGAGGAAAATATATCATGTCTTTGAACTGGAAAATGACGTGTTACGAGTAATATTTAATAACTCTCTGATTACCCAGACAAAAACGGGGGATATACAACGAAAATATTTTGACGAATTAGACCCGAAATATTGCAAGTCGGAGAATAATTATTTATTAGTATTGAAGTACAGGAAAGCTTTTTACGATTATATCTATAAATCCAGGACACAGGCGATTACTCGACAGATGTTCGATGATATTCTTTTGAGCGGTATTTTAGAGGATATTCGTTTAGATGAGATGAAAGAAAATCAGCATTCTCAACGTTGGAGTATATTGAGTAAAATGAATATTTGGTTCAGCCTGGCAGAAAATTTTGATGTACCATTTAAAACTACAGATACTATGGCAAATAAATTAGAAGAACAAAGAGCGTTTATGTCAGCTTTGTCGGAAGGAAAGGCTATGTTGGAAAATGACGAACAGTATGCTTTTGCTGTCGGGCAAGTGGTTTATTATCTGCTGCATAAAAGTAAGACTGCCGACAAAAGTTATAAGCGGCTTGAACCTTTTTTACAACAGGTGCATGCTTCCGAATTGAATAAGGCTGTTGCTCGGCTTTTCGATATGTATAAGCATGAGAATTTTTCAGGGTATTTCCGTCATCCTTTTGCTTCGGTGATGGCTTATCAGACGAAAGCGAATATGCGTGAGCATTTGCCAATGATGTTAGCCGGATTTTTTTCGGACAATGAATTATTTACTAAAGATAAGTCAGAGGATACAGATAAAGAAAATTAATACAAAAATATAAAGTTATGAGTAATACATTTAAAAACAGAGTATTCGGATGTGTAGTCATCAAATCCGTTAATTCCAATTATAATGCGGATTTTTCGCACCAACCCCGTACGTTGCCTGACGGAACTGTTTACGCAACAGATAAGGCATTGAAATATACGGTACGAAATTATATTGACAAGAATTGGCCGGAGGAGAAAATGTTTTATTTCAAGAGTTTGAATGAAGACATGCAACCCCGGGATTTGGATCAGAATTATATCCGGTTTTTCGGGGATTATCCCAAAGCGGATAAGAAAGAGGGGGTAAAAGCACGTAAAATGATTCTTGGTAATCTGATGAGTTGTCTGGATGTGCGTTTGTTCGGTGGCACTTTTGCCAGTAAAGCAGCTAATCTTTCTATTCATGGAGCAGTACAACCGACACATGGAGTGAACCGGTATGTGGAGGGGATTATTTATTCAGAACAAATTGCTTCGCCTTTTCGGAATTCAAATGATAATAGTGCTGATTCTATGCAAACTACTTTGGGTACGCAATTTAAACTGAAGGAGGGACATTATGTGCATCATTTTTCTGTGAACCCAGCAAATTTGGATGATGTAATGGAATTTGCCGAGAATCAAGGAGTAACACAGGAAGATATTGCTAAATTGAAGGAAGCTTTGCGTTGTGGGGCTACTTTTTATGATTCTTCTGCCAAAGCGGGAACCGAGAATGAAGCATTGTTGTGGGTGGAATTGAAAGAAGGGTCTAAATTGGTTTTACCTTCCTTTGTAGATTTGGTAAATGTGACTGCAGAACGGGAAATCGATTTTTCTGAGGTGAGCACCTTGTTGCAAAAGGAGAATATTAAAAAGGAAATAGCCAAAATTGAATTGTATTACAACAAAGGAATTACGAAGGTAAATCATTTACCGGAAGGGACAGTTGAACTTGAATTGAATGCGTTATGAACAATCGTCATTTAATTTCATTTGATTTACAGGCGGATTTCGGTTTCTTTAAAAAGCCCGATTATAATGATGGGGTGCTGTTGACTTATAATATGTTGCATAAGCCGGCTTTGTTGGGTATATTGGGAGCTATTATTGGTTTAGAAGGGTATAGGGAGAAAGGAAAATGGCCGGAATACTATCAACGTCTGAAAAATTTGTTTGTTGGCATAGAACCTTTGGAGGGATGGCACGAAAAAGGAAATTTTCAGAAATCGGTAGTAAAATATACGAATACGGTAGGCTATGCTAATCAGGATGGAAATTTGTTGGTAGAGGAAAGTATGCTGGTTCGACCGGCTTATCGTTGTTATTTGCTGCTGGAGGAAGGAAATGACGATCACCAGAAGTTGTATAATTATATCCGGCAAGGATGGGCAGAATATGTTCCTTATTTAGGTAAAAACGAATATGCTGCTTGGTTTGAGGGGACGTTTCGGGAATATCAATTTTCGGATTTTGTACCTGAAACGGATTTTCGGATTTCCTCTTTGTTTATAAAAGAAGGGATGTTGAACGGTAAACAGGTAGTAGCCAGCTTTTCCATGTCACTTATGAAAATGATAAATGAAAGTAGTTTTGTCTATTTTGAGCGTTTGCCGGTCGGGTTTCATCCGGTATTGAGGCAGTATGAACTGGCGGATTTTGCTTTTACCGATTGGACATTACAAGCCAATACGCAAATCGGAAATTTGTATCAATTAGAAGACGGGGAGACAAGCAAGATTATTCAATTGTTTTAAAGTGAAAGTTTATCAGGAAATAGCGCATCAGCAGATGGAGGCATTATTCGGGAATCTGAAAAATGACTCCTATCTGGCGCATATCTGCCCGGAGAAAGTTCCCGAATCCCTGAAAGAGCATACGGGGAAAGTGGTGGAGAAGGTTTGTTGGTTGATAGGCCAACATTGGTTGGAGGGAGTAATAGACTGTTTAGTCGCGGAAATTGCCGGGAATGGATCGGTGGATATGCAGGAAGAACTGAAACGGATGTTTGTAGCGGTTTTTGTATTTCATGATACCGGCAAGGTAAATGATAATTTTCAATGTCAACGAATGCTTAACCGGTTATTCAAAAGCCGGAAGACAGAAGTATTGGTGCCGCCTTACGGACATTCATTTTTGGGTTCATGGTTATATCTGTCTTTTATATTGAACCGGGTATGGAAAGAAATTGATTTGCCAGAAGAAGAAAAGAAGTGTTTATTCGTTTATGCTTTTTTCTTTTCTTATATCATCCGTCAGCATCATAGTGGTGGTTTGGAAGATGCGAATGAAGAAGCTTTTCTTGAATCGTTTGCAGGTTGTTACGAAGAGTTGCAGGTTTATTTGACGGTATGGGGATTTGAAGGCGACGGGAGATATATAGAGGCTGTATTCAAGAATATCACGGGAATACAGAAGGAAGTAGAGAAGATGCGGAAGAGTTCCTTTGCTTTGTATGCTTTGATTAAATTGAATTCTTCTCTATTGACGGCAGCCGATTATTTGGCTACTCATGAATATGTGAATGGTTATCGGGTGGAAGATGCCGGTATTTTTCAGGATCGCCAGAGGGTAGAGGAAATGATTTCCCATTTTAGAGGATATAAGTATAACCGAACTATTTACGAGCATTTGGAGGATTTTGTGTTTTCGCAGCCTCAGGATAAATCGGGTGTCCATCTGAACCGATTGCGGACGGAGATGGCAGTGGAAGTAGTACAGACTATCCGTAATCATCCTGATGATCGGTTGTTTTATATAGAAGCTCCGACCGGTGGTGGGAAAACAAATTTGTCTATGCTGGCTTTGACAGAGTTGATGAAGATACATCCTGAAATTCAAAAAGTATTTTATGTTTTTCCTTATACGACCTTAGTTACCCAAACTTTCCAGACGTTGAAAACAGCTTTAGGACTGGCACCATCGGAATTGGTTGAATTACATTCGAAAGCGGTTGTTCAGGGGAATTCTGAGGACAAAGAGGATGGGTTGTACGGTGATAAACAACAAGATTATATCGACCGATTATTTGCTCTATTTCCAGTATGCGTACTGTCGCATGTAAAGTTTTTCGATATATTGAAAAGCAATCGGAAAGAGGCGAATTATTTGTTTCACCGGCTGGCAAATTCGGTAGTGGTGCTTGATGAATTACAATCGTATAATCCACTTTTATGGGACAAAATGTATTACTTAATTGAACGCTATGCCCGTTTATTTCAGGTACGTTTCATCCTGATGTCAGCAACACTACCGAAAATCGGGAAATTACATGTTCCTTTAAAAGGTAAAACCGATTTTGTGGATTTATTGCCCTCATTCTTCTCGTTGTAGATTACCTTTGGTCGTTCCAGAACGGAGGTGGTATCATTGATGGCCAGCAGGACCTTCGCCTTCTGTTCCTCCG
>JAETOX010000152.1 GCA_021771575.1 Bacteroides sp.
CCCACCATCGTCACTACCGTACGGTTGGTCGCTTTGCCTGGATCGACATCAATCACACTAATGCCTTCCACTGTTTTCATGGCATCAGTTATCTGGTTGATAATATGCATGTCATTGCCTTCACTGAAATTAGGCACACATTCGATTAACTGTTTCATATCATTATAATTTTATTTTTGGTGATCTTCAAATCAATATTGTTCGCCTTTTAAAAAGATAGTTTCAATCAAATTGGCCGTATAAGCGTATGGCAGGTATTCGATGCCTGATATAGGAGTTGTAATGTAGAAATTAGCCAGTTTTCCAACGGCAATACTACCGACTTCATCCTGAACGCCCATGGCGTATGCGGAATTAAGAGTCGTTGCATTAATGACTTCTTCCGGTAACATCTTATAATTGATACATCCTAAAGACATAATGAATTTCATATTTCCAGAAGGAGAGGAGCCTGGATTATAATCGGAAGCTAGGGCTACTGGCAATCCTGCTTCGATCATCTTACGCACCGGAGAATAAGGCATATTCAGAAAAAAGGCAGCTCCGGGTAACACCGTAGGCATGGTTTCACTTCCCAATAGACAAGCAATCTCCTCATCTCCGACATATTCCAGATGGTCTACAGAAAGAGCGTCGTATTTTACGCCGACTTGTATACCACCCGAATAATCAAGTTCGTTGGCATGTATCTTCGCGCGCATTCCGTACTTCATTCCGGCATTCAGCATACGGTCAGTATCTTCCACCGTAAAGAATCCTTTGTCGCAGAAGACATCGATATAATCGGCCAGCTCTTCTGCAGCTACCATCGGAATCATTTCATTGATGATCAGGTCGACATATTCGGTCTGCCGGCCTTTATATTCGGCAGGAACAGCATGTGCGCCCAAGAAGGTGGATTTTATCAGCAAAGGAGTTTCTTGTTTCAAGCGGCGGATGACACGCAACATCTTCAATTCACTTTCGGTATCGAGCCCATATCCGCTTTTGATTTCCACTGCTCCAGTACCGAAACCAGCTATTTCCTGTATTCGATCGTAAGCGGCATCAAACAACTCTTCTTCGGAAGCTTTTCGAATTCGTTCGGCAGAATTAAGAATACCTCCACCACGTTTTGCAATTTCCTCGTATGATAATCCCCGGATTTTATCGATATATTCTATTTCACGGCTTCCGGCATAGACCAGATGGGTGTGGGAATCACAATAGGAAGGCACAACCAAACGTCCGGTGGCATCTATTTCTTTTACAATCTCTCCACCGGAATAGATAGCTTCCGTATCCAAATCTTTCATTTCCCCGAAACTGGCAATTTTATCGTCTTCTACCAGCAGCCAAGCATTTTCGATCACTCCCAACCGGGACATGTCTTTGCCAGCCACCCATGGGCGAGGAGTGTTCTCTGCTTGTACCAATTGTTTGATGTTTATAATCAAGGTCTTCATACATTCATATTTAATAAGTAATAACGGGAGCGAAAATATTAAAAAAAAAGAACAAATACATAGTTTAAGATATATTTAAAACGCTTGAATCGGCCAGATCCCGAGTGGCTGCCAGCTAACTGAATACCTGTAAACGGTTGGCATCCAAACGCAAGAAAATAAAAATGAGAATTGTGAATGCCCAGAGGGAGGACCCGCCATAGCTGAAAAAGGGGAGGGGGATCCCGATCACCGGCGCTAGCCCGATAGTCATCCCAATGTTTATGGCCACATGAAAAAATAAAATACTGGCTACCCCATATCCATATATCCGGGAAAAGTCAGAACGCTGACGTTCTGCCAGGTAGATTATACGTAATATAAAAGCCAGTAACAGCCCGATGACTATAGCCGTTCCCAAAAATCCCCATTCTTCGCCGACTGTACAGAATATAAAATCAGTACTTTGCTCAGGAACAAAGTTAAATTTGGTTTGAGTACCTTGCAAAAATCCTTTTCCAGCCAATCCTCCGGAACCGATAGCGATTTTGGATTGATTGACATTATAGCCTGCACCTGTCGGATCCGCCTCGATTCCCAGCAAATTGTTGATACGGTCTTTTTGGTGGGGCTGCAATTTATCGAAAGCGTAGTGAACACCTACAGAAGCCACTATACACATCCATGAAGCCAATAATACCCAGATAATATGTTTCATGCGTCGTTTATAAATAAAATAGATACCCAGTATTCCTGTAACCAAATAAGCGTATAACAGTAAATGGTCTGTTGGGGTTTGCCATTCAAACAGCCATCTTAAAAATAGCAAGAATAGAAAACATCCAGTCAAAAAAACTACCAGCCGATAAAATTCCTGTTTATTCTGACGGTAATAAAGGAAAGCAATCAAAGTTCCCCCAATAATTAAAGACAATACGGCGATCGGAGGATAAAGCAGGGTAAATATAAAAATCGCTACCGTGATAAAACATAACAGCAGGAGAGAGCCATGTAAACCCTCTCTGTACATCACGAGAATAAAAGAACTGTATACCAAAGCTGAACCAGTATCGTTCTGCAGTATGATAAGTCCTGCCGGAATAGCCAATATAAGTCCTAACAAGCAAAGACTGCTGAGACGCATAATCTTAAAACCATGCCTGCTCATAATATTGGCGACGGCCAGACAGGTCGCGAATTTTCCGAATTCGGCTGGTTGAATGCGGATACTTCCCAGTTCGAACCAAGAACGGGCACCTTTGGATTCTACACCTAAAAATAAGACTGCCACTAAAATTCCGATTGTCAGTCCATAAATTATCACAGAAAAAGCTGTAAAAAATTTACTGTCGGTGAGCATGATAAAAAAGGCCAGAACAGAAGCAGTGCCGATCCACAATAATTGTTTCCCATAACTTTGGGTAATATCGAAAATGCTGCTATGGTTATCATTGTATACAGCAGCATAAATATTAATCCATCCCATGAAAATCAGCACGGTATACATAAAAATGGATAACCAGTCGATATTTTTTAAAAATTCGGATTGTCTATTCATAGTCTGTTCGTTTATTCCTCTTCTTGTATTTTTTCCTGTCTTTCTTTGGCTGTGTGCTGAGCGGCTGGCGTAATAAGACTGGATTCCATCATGCGTTGTTCCAGTGCTTTTTTGTGTGGGGAGATGCACCCTTTGAGGTACTTTTCAATCAGTAATCCTGCAATGGGTACAGCATATTGAGCTCCGAAACCACCATTTTCGATATAGACTGCCATTGCAATTTTCGGGTTTTCTTTAGGAGCAAAAACCATAAAAATGGAGTGATCGTCTCCGTGCGGATTCTGGGCAGTGCCTGTTTTTCCACAAATAGCGATCGAATCGATTGAAGCTCCCCGAGCCGTACCTGCGGTAGCAGCCATTGACATACCATCAACAACAATGTCGAAATATGGACGGTCCACCTGAATTTCGTGTCGTTCAATCCGATTTTCAATTCCTTCACTGGGACGAACGATATGGGGAGTCATATAGTATCCCCGATTAGCCAATATACATGCCATGTTGGCTATTTGTAACGGGGTTACCAGTAACTCTCCTTGTCCGATAGAAAGCGACATGATGTAGCTCCAGCGCCAATCGGTTGTATTGTACTTCCGGTCGTATAATGCGACAGAAGGTACCGAACCTGTTGTTTCGTTTGTGAAATCGGGACATATTTTTGATCCCAGACCGAAAGAACAGATATATTCCCTCCAAGATTTATATGAATCGCGGACATTCTCGTATTTATTGTTTTCCAGTACTCTTCGCCAAACATTGACGTAATAGGGATTACAGGAATGTTGGAGAGACTGGCGCAAATCCAGAGGAGAAATATGGTTGTGGCATCCCATCCGGATGCCTCCGATCGCCGTTTTGGCTTTCCCATAACATTCAAAACAGGTTTCCGGCGTGATGACTTTTTCCTGTAAACCATATAATGCTTGTAACGTTTTGAAAGTAGATCCTGGAGGATAACTGGCCATCACGGTACGATCGAAAAGCGGAATATTCGGATCTTCCTCGAGTTTTTTAAAATTCTTTCCGCGTTCCAGACCGATCAGTAATTGAGGATCATATCCTGGACTGGAAACTTTTAGCAGAATTTCACCTGTTGCAGGTTCAATAGCAATGATTCCTCCTCTTTTATTTTTCATTAATTGGTAAGCATATTCCTGTAAGTCGATATCCAGAGTCGTGGTCAGATTTTGGCCTACAATAGCCGGTTTATCATATGCACCGTCTTTATATGATCCCTTTATACGATTGTGATTGTCTACCAGTAGGATTTTTTCTCCCTTTACTCCACGAAGTACACTTTCATAGCTTTTTTCCAATCCATTAATCCCGATATAATCTCCTGCTGCATAAGTACTGTCGCGTATGATTTGTGTTTGGCTTACTTCTCCGATATAGCCGAATACATCAGCAGAATGGGAGACATTGTATTTTCGTAAAGTACGGGTTTGCATGAAAAAACCGGTATATTTATACAATTTCTCCTGTAACACCGCATACTGACTGGCCGTAATCTGAGAAATCAGAATAGAAGCTTTAAAAGGAGAGTAACGTCGGCATTTGGCTAAGTTCTTCACCAACATCTCTTTTTCGATACCCAGGATTGAAATTAATTCCAGAGTATCGAAGTTTTTCACTTGTCGGGGAATGATCATCAAATCGTAAGCAGGTTGGTTTTCTACTAATAATTTATGATGACGGTCGTAAATCAGTCCCCGGGCAGGATACTGAGTTGCTATCCGTTGGGAATTTAAAATGGCTTTCATCTGAAAAGAATCGTCCAGAACCTGCATATAGAACAAACGAATGATGTAAATGCAGCATATACAAATGATAATGGCCGAAATGACGGTTTTCCGATGCGTATATTTATTCATGATATAAAAATTGGAAGTCCCGGATTTCCTTTTATTGATTCTGTTTTTTCTTCAAAGCTATAAAATAATATAGCAATATAAAAAACAAAGACACTATAGTACTACACACAATACGTAATAAAGTAATCAGAAAATTATTGAAACTAAAAGTTTCGCCTAAAATCAACACCACATTAAAAAACGTGGTAGAAATCAGAATGTATTTAAAAAAACAGCCCAGATCGCTGATCTTTTGTTTGCCTTGAATATCATCGATTTGCTCCCGGTTGGAAGTCAGCATCAGTAGACGCGGACGGATATAAGCAATCAAAGTAGTTGCTGCTGCATGTATTCCCATTGTATGAGCATTAAGATCAATAAACAATCCCAATAAAAAACCAAAAACCAAGATCGTTGCGTTCCTCAACCGATAAGGCAGAATATATACCGCAAGAATATAAATATTGATGTATATATAAGAATGAATCTGGATATTATCCAGAATAGTGATCTGAATAAGCAGCAATATCAATAAATGGATGACAAATTTTATATTACTCATGATTCGTACCCTCCAATTCCAGTTTTTCTTGCTTATTGGTATCTGCTATAATATAGACAGTTGATATTTTCTTGAAATCAGTTGAAAGTTTTACTTTTACTGATAAAAAATTGGCTGTCTCTTTGTTTATCGATTCTACGAACCCGATCAGTTCACCTTCCGGAAAAATGGAAGAAAAACCCGAAGTAACAATCGTATCTCCCTGTTCTACCTCTACATGGAAAGGTATATCGTTTAAATAGGAATAACGGTAATCATGGCCATCCCATTGTAATGAGCCGTAATATCCGTTTTTCTTCAGTTTGGCTGAAATCCTTAAATTGGTATTGACCAGAGGTAAAACTTTAGCATAATGTTTGCTGACTTGTTCCACTATCCCAATCACGCCTTCATACGAACAAACGGCCATTTCCGGATGAATACCGTCTGCACTTCCTTTATCAACGATAATATAATTCTTTGTTTTGTTGAAACTGGAATTAATTATTTTTGCTGTTCGATAGATATAGGCGACTTCCCGAAATTTCGGAGAATATAAACTGTCGTTCCCTTCGACATCCCATCTTGATTTTAAAAATTCTATTTCATTTTTCAGTTCCGTATTCTCTGCCACTAATTTTCGGTTCGTTTCGCCTAAAGCAAGATAGTTATCGATATTCGCTATGGTAGAAGAAACAGTGCCAAAAAATGCTGCCATATAACCTGAAAAAATAGTTCTCTGATAGTTATTATGCAAAACTATCAGAGAAAAGGCTAGGATTTCAAGCAATATAAAAATTATAGTGAAATGATACTTTAATACCAGTTTTATAATTTCTTTCACAGTCTGAATATATTGCAGTGTGTTTTTACCTGATCAGGAAAGAGAATTTATCTACATTCTTCAATGCAATTCCAGTTCCCCGGGCTACAGCTCTCAATGGATCTTCGGCGATATGAAACGGAATATTCAATTTATCCGTCAGACGCTTATCCAAGCCCCGGAGTAAAGCACCTCCACCG
>JAETOX010000153.1 GCA_021771575.1 Bacteroides sp.
TTGTGCCAACGCTTATAATCCCAAATGCGTACAAGCCAGTATGGGAGCTGTTTTCCGGGTAAAAACCTGTTATACCTCTCTGTCGGGGCTGCTCGAAAAGGCCCGGCAACAACAGTTACCTGTCTTTGGCACGTTTTTAGATGGAGAAGATATTTATACGTCTCCGCTTTCCGAACGCGGCCTGATTGTGATGGGAAACGAAGGTAAAGGAATTTCTTCCGATATTGCCCGTTTCACCGACCGGAAACTGACGATTCCCAGTTTTGCCAACCGGGCGGAAGCGACGGAATCTCTGAATGTGGGTGTTGCCACGGGGATCATTTTATCGGAATTCAAAAGAAGGATGAAAGCAGAATAAATTATAAAACACAACAAGATGAAAAGAGTATTAAGCTTATTATTAATTTGTCTCTGCAGCTATGGCGTGATGGCACAGCTGCCTATCAACATTGGTATTCACGGAGGAACCTCCAGCAACCGGATCAAAGTGAAGGATATCCCACAGGCTATCGGCACCCGTGCACATACAGGGTATATGCTGGGAGCTTTTGCCCGGGTGAATCTCGGCAAACTTTATCTGGAACCTTCGTTCAATTATTCTCATAAAGAGAGTGTGGTTGAAACGAAAAACGAGGGAGAGAAAGACTATAATCTGAAAATGAATTCTTTCGACATACCGGTTATGCTGGGATTTCGGGTATTGGACCTGTCGATCCTGAAGCTGCGCGCTTTTCTCGGACCGGTTGTTTCTTTCCCCAAATTGAAGGATATCAGCGAAATCACTGATGTCGATTCGGATAAAACCAACTGGCGGGGCAAATTAGGAGTCGGAGTGGATGTCTGGAAGCTGACTTTCGACGTCGATTATGAAAAAGCTTTTAAAAATCTAGGGCATGAACTAAAAGCTCCCCGGTCGTTCAATTTTACTTTGGGTTTGAAGATTATCTGACCCTGTTGACCGGATAGAATAAGAAAAGGGATAATATCCTGTAAAAAAGGAGGCTTTCTCCCCGAATTGTAAGGGAAAAGTCTCTTTTTTTTGGGCAATTACCCTTACTTCTCTGGCTTTCAATTCTTGCTTATTGATGTTGCCTATTGTTGTTTTTATTATCCAAAAGCTATTGTAAGGCCAAAAACTTGTTTCTTTTTTTTGGCAGATCATTATCTTTTGTTATCTTTGCACAGGAAGCCCACTGCAAAGTGATTCTTTGTTTAGGTTGGCACTTTGTTAGTAATAGGTGGGCTTCTTTTTTGATAAAATGTACAGAAGATGTACTGCCTGCGAAAAAAGAGGCAGAATCATAGAAAAGCCTAGGTTATTTCTCGTTATTTGCTTTTCACTTTCATCCACAATAAGATTTAATCCCTTATGAAAAGGAATTTCTCTGACAACTTTAGTTGGTGTAATTGTAGCTGAATTATCCTGTAAATCATCCCAATAAAATCGTCCTTCCTTTTACGGGAAAAATATTTAAGGAGGGGTATTTGTTTGCTTTTACCTATGCGAAAGCATGGGGGACGCGGTATAAAAGGTGCCTTGCTGATGGCTTTGAAATTTTAGTGGTGTATTACAGCCGTGTTGACCATATCAAAATTCCCCGGCCACCGCAGCCGGGGAAAGTTCAACCATAAAGTTCTGCTTGCTCACGTGGGGCGCCGGTCACGGTGTTCCCAACGCCAACGGAGCCAGGCGATGATAATTGCACTGCAAATGCCACCGATCAGACTCAGCAGGTTTTCCCGCCAGAGTTCTATTTCCTGTCCGCCGATGAGATTACTGAAACTCAGGGTAGACAGCCAGCCCGTCATAAAATGTACCAGCTTGTTCATCACTCGGCAGATTGGGCTGTGGTCAATTGCAGATAGGAAGTGCGGGAAACCCGTGTGCCTTCCTGGTTGCGGGCAAAAGTATAAAACTCGCAGTTGTCCACCTTCCAGTCCTCAGGCAGCTCGGCCGTAACCTCACCACCCTCCCGGCGGGTTTTCAGCGGATAAATCTCGGATTCATGCTGTACTTTCTCGTACACCACCACCCAGGCAATATCCGTCGGATTACAGGTCAGCGTTTGCTTCTGCACGTGCTGGGTGAAAACAAACTGCTTTCCTGTTTCGTCGAAGCCGACCGACACTTTCGGCACTTTCAAATTCCCGGACGAACAAACCAGTTTACTAAAATCGATACTAGCTTCAAAATCGTCGTCCACGTTCACAGCTTCCATATTGTCCTGCACGAAACGGTTGTTGGCGCCTACCAGTCCTACCGTCTGCGGATAACCCACCGATAACACGGGACTGAAGCCACTGACCAACCCGACCAGGACTTTCATACGGGCACGCTGAATGCGTTGCTTGTCGGTACGGGGGTTATGGACATTAAGCGGTTTACCCCTTACAATACTCACTCCTTTTGCAACATACATCGTCAGGTTCGCTACCGATTTCGTCACATCACCTAACAAAAAAGATCTAAAAATTGCCATACTCAAAAATTTTAATTGTTATTACTTTTTTCGTTCAGATGATCCCACTACGGAAATCGTCGTAGATATCCTGCCTGAACAGGATACGGTTGAGCGGATTATACTCTCCGGTAGAGTTTTAACTTTCCGGACAACAACAAACGTCGCCCGAATATGCTTTATGATCGGCTGCTGCAAAGAAACAGTAAACCCTCAAGGGAAGGCGTCCCTCTTCCGGCAAGCGGAGGACAGCCCGGCAATTCCTGCGGAGGATACCGCTATCCTCACCGTCGCAAACGACAAATTCATCGTTTTCGAACAGCATGACCGCCATAAAATGATCGGCATAGCGTTCTTCGTTCAGGAGGGTTGCATTTTCCCAATTAACGTTCACCACTGAGCCGGAAGTCGGGCACTTCACCTGGAACCGATCGCCCCCCGGCAATGTGCCACAGCTGAAATGCAGTTTTTCATAGTCGGTCACCCGCCCATCGCCCGAAAAAGCCGGAATGTTCAACCTCACAAACAGATTCATACCCGACATGTGCTGCCCCAAAGCGGCCTCCCGCCAAATACCGGCCAACCCACTCTGCCGCACCACTTTATAGAAAGTCATTACATCGTTCATCCGTTTTCGTTGCTGTTGCTGGAGAGGAGTACACGCATCCTGTACATGCATCGGACAACTCCGGACATATGTGCGCCCGAACCGGGAAAAGAAAACTACGTTTCCTAAACGTCCTTTCATATTTTCACCTAAACCATTTTTAATTGTTGCCATAGTCTAAAATTTTAAAATCCTGAAATCAATTTTACTTCATCAAAGGGGAAGGCCGGTCCGGGATCGGATTTACGTAGCGTAATATCCGAATGGCGCAGCAGCCAACGGATCAGGTAGTGTCTTTTGAGCAAAGAGCAGATTTCCGCAACGCGCCTGACCTGTATAGGGGTGTAGCGGTGATAATAGGCAGCATGCCCGTTCTCAACCGTCGTAAACACCTCCTCCGGCGGGTATTCTTTATTGAACCACGAAAAGAACCGGTTACCCCGCCGATGAAGAGGCCCGGCATTGTCGATTTCGATGCCGATGGAAAAATCATTCAATTGCTGCCGGCCTTCGTGCTCACTAATACCGGCATGCCAGGCCCGCACATGAAAGGGTAAAAGCTGGATGATCTGTCCGCTACGGGCCACCACTAAATGGGCGGATACAGAAGTATCGCTACGGGCCAGGTAGTGAGCCGACGACATGGCATTGGCGCCATCGGTACTGTGCAACACGATGGTGTCGACCGTTTCGAGTAAACGGCTGCATTTGGTGCAACGCAGATATTCTACGTATTCACCGATCAATTGATGGGCTTCGATTTTCATGATTTACCTCCTTTCAGCCGTCCGGTGATTTTCTCCGCACTCCGCCCGATGACATAACCGCCGATACCGATTTCCAGCAAATCCCAAAAACGGGAAGTGTCGGACAGGATGGGGAGATCGAAAAAAGTACCGATCAACACGATGGTTGCAAAAACAAGCATAATCATTGGCCGCCACGAACGTTGCAACCAGTTGCCCTGAGCCTCGGCCCCGATAATGGCCGCCTGGCTCTGGTTCAAAGCCTCTTCCTGCCGGGCGATGGCTCCGAGCAAGCTAGCTTCGATTTGTTTTTTCTCTTTGGACGAAACCGACAAGGTGTTTACTACAGAAGTGATTTCGCCAACTAAACCTGATAATAGTTTCATAAGCTCTGCGTTTTTTAAGTTTATTACATTTCCCGGGATAATTTCCGACAACAAAATACAATCCGTCTGTCCCTTCGACCCCATACTACAGGCATAAAACGGAAAAAATTATTTTCGAACTCAAAATATGCCTGTATTTCAATATATTACATATTATGAGTACTAAAAAAAGAAACATAACATTATCTGATTTTTTGAAAAAAAATGAAAAACGAACAACTTTAGTCTTCCTGCTCCTCCCAATAAGAATGATATTTATCCCGTAACAAGGAAAGAAAAGCGTCGGGACGCGCCCGGAGACCGATTTCCCCCAAACGGCGGCAGGGATCGTCGGGCGCCGTAAGGTTGAAAAAAACGAACAAGTGCTGGAAATATAATTTTTTGGTATTTCCTTTCGTCAGGGGACGTATATATCCTGACCTCCAAAGGGCATCGCACAGTTCCAGTAATTCGATTTCTTTACCGCCCCAGGCATAGAAACCCTGATAAACCGAATAAAAGTCCTCGCAAAGCCGGCACAACTCCAGCCAGGCAGAATATTGTATTTGCAAAAAAGATTGGAGCAAACGCCGGGAAGCAGCGTCCAGACTATCCGGATCCACCGGTGTTTCGTTCTGAAAAACAAGTAGATGCCGATGAGAAACAAGCTTTTCTCCTTCGAAAATAAACATTTTCCCGGCCTCCTGTAGTTTGAAGTTTACATATTTGGAATGAAGCAGGAAAATCCCGGTTTTATTCAATTCTTCCCAAACCGAATGCGCGGCGTCCGTACAAAAGCACAGGTATTGACGACGGCTTCTGAAGTGATTGTAACAGCACACTGTTTTAACCCCGGCCGCAGGAAAATATACTTCGGCATAGAGGAACTCAGTAATATATTTATCGAAAGCTTTTAATAACATAGCGGTATAGCATTAGATGGGGTTTCGCTACATTAAATTCGATACAAAGACGATACACCGACGCGCCAACAACGTTATCCGACGTTACCGTTACGTCTTGGTAGCGTCTTTGTTACGCCGGTGAAATAGCCATACGTACACTTATTCCGACATTGGAATACCAGAAGAGGGAGCGCACAAGCACTCTTACACTATATAGTTTTAAAAGCAGAATGAAAAAATGCAGGATAACCGGATTAAAAGGCTGGCCTGTTTCGCAGTACCGGCAGAACTTTCAATATGGGATAATCCTATATAAACAGATCATCTATATGATTTTTGTCCTACAGACAGGCAAGGTGCGGATTTACCAACCCCCAAAATAACAAGAAATGAAAGAACGTTGCCGACGCAGTTTACAGCCATCAGTAACTTTCATCGTATAAAATGAAGTCGGCTACATTTTCAGTCTGTGTGGGCGGATCACTTACCACGTTGCCTATAGCCCTGCAAAGGACAGGAACAACAACTTTAACACTCGTCCCCGGGTGGGTGTCCAATATACTATAATATTCCGAAGTGTTATTACTGAACGATTTATTGACTTCCATACATGGAGTATCCAATATTCCAGAATATTTCGAACTATCACGACCAAATGATTTATCGACACCCATATTTGGCGCATCCAATATACTATAACATTCCAAAGCATCATTACTGAACAGTTTATAGACTTCCATACATGGAGTATTCAATATTCCATAACATTTCGAAGTATCACGACCAAATGATTTATTTATACCCATATTTGGAACATCCAATATACTATAATATTCCAAAGCATCATTACCGATCAGTTTATAGACTTCCATACATGGAGTATTCAACATTCCATAATATTTCGAAGCCTCACAACCAAACGATTTATCAATAGTCATATTTGGAATATTCAATACACTAAAATATCCTAAAGTATTATTAACAAACGTTTTATTTACATCCATATTTAGAATATCTAATATACTATAACATTCCGAAGCATTGTTATTAAATAGTTTAAAGACTTCCACACATGGAGTATTCAATATTCCATAATGTTTCGAAGCATCACGATCAAATGATTTATCAACACCCATATTTGGCGCATCCAATATACTATAACATTCCGAAGTGTTGTTAC
>JAETOX010000154.1 GCA_021771575.1 Bacteroides sp.
TTTCACAGAACTCAGAAAATTGTTTCAGATCTTCCTCATAAGCCGTCAATGTATGCACTGAGTAGCGTTTTACATTCTTCAAATAACTCAGAAATGAATCAATCTCCATACTCACCTTTCTTAAAACGAACCCAATTTAACATTTTCATCCGGCAAAAACAAATTTTCTGGACGAATTTTGGATTTGCGGCTTACGATTTTCAGATCCGAGCCAATACCCGATCGCTTATCGCAAGTCCGCATACCTCATTTTTCGGTTATTCTTCAGCTTGTTGCAAACTCTGCTTGTAAGCAGCCTTGATGCGTTGAGCCCGGTTGCGAACAGACGGCTTAGTAAAGGCCTGACGATCTCTCAATTCTTTTACAATTCCGGTTTTCTCAAATTTTCTTTTGAATTTTTTTAAGGCTCTTTCTATATTTTCGCCTTCTTTTAAAGGAACAATAATCATGATTTTAAATTTTAATTTTTTAGTTTATATTTTATCCGCATATACATCCACTTTGAAATACCTTCAAAGTCATGAAAAACCGCGACATTTCTCATGTTTATTCTATATTTACTCCTCTTTATTTCCCCGGAATAAAAGCACCTCCTTTCAAAGTGGATTGATTTTTAATGCGTTAAACTTATTAAAATTGGACGGCAAAGATAAAAGAAAAAGTAGAAAGTAAAAAGCGAAAAGCGAAAAAAGTCGAAAAAGTCAAAACGATCCAATTCCCCTGGACCTTTTCGACTTTTCCGACATTTTTGGCCTCTTTGACGTATTCACTCTTACTCTTATCAAGGATTGAGTAAATCTTTACAAAAATATCCCAGAATATTATTGATCATGGTGACGTAATTCCGGGCTTTTTGATTTTCGGGATTTAAACGAAGTACTGCATTAAATTTATTGAGTCCTTCCGTCATTTTTCCTTCAGCATACAATAATTCCCCCCATCGCAACAAGAGTTCCTCCTGATCTCCTTTTTTTTTCCATTCCTCTTCCACCCGCTTTATCGCTTCGGCTTGTTTGCCGTTCTCAGGTAATTTTTCTATTTTCTCTTCCATGTTCTTGCATGAATTTAATTTTCGAATGACCATAGGCCATATTCTGTTTATCTTCTATTTTATTCACATTCTGCCGAAACCTGCAAAAGTACTGCCTGTTTCGACAATTACTCCAACTTAAAGACTAATTTTCTTTTCCCTGACATTTCCGGCTTTATCGGTAACCGTTATTTTTATTTCGTGAGTTTTTCCGACTTCAAAAACAGGTTCCGTCAGGCTACACTTCAATAAATTCACCCGGGGATCATACGAAAACAAACACCATTTCCCATTCACTTCACCACGATATGCCGCTATCCCCGACAGATCGTCTTTTATCCTGAAACCCAATGTCTGCCCCGGTAGCTTTCCCAAATAAGTAATTGTCGGAGCTTCCCAGTCCTCAACCACTGTATAACGATTCAAGTAACCGATATCGGCACTCACTCCCTCCGCCTCCAAACGAGTCTCCAGCGGGAATTTCTTTCCCGAAGCATTTACCTCGCAAATTATGGCTTTGGGACTATACACCCCACGAATAAAGAGATGTGCCTTTTTAAACAAAGGTACCTCCTTCTCTGATAAAACGAAAATATCTCGCCCGGAAAGTGTATCTTTCTCCACACACAATCTTTTTTTTGTCGAAAAGAACAAACCTCCGGAATCAATTTTCACCAGACAATCACCCACCTGAAGTATATGCGCCCGATCATATCTCAAAATCTCCTCCCCTGCGACCTGCTCACTGTTATTTTGCTTTCCTTTCAGTTTCAGACTTACCGTCGTCTGATTTCCATTTCTGTCTGCCAACCAGACTTTTACTTTCACCACACTATCTTTAGAAACGATGATATTCCCTTTATTTTTATTGGTAATTGCTTTAAACTGCTCCTGATAATTTCCGAAACAACGATATACGGTTTCTTTCTTCTTATATTTGTCGAAATCCTTCACATCATTGATAAAACAAGATTGACCAAAAGAACAGGTATCCGTTTTCATCCGGAACAAGGTATCGCCTGCCGCCATAAGGGACATATCGTATATACCCAACTTATTCCAGGAATCATTCATGTAATCTACGGCATAAACACCTATTCCTATCCGTCCGGCAGGAACGCTTACCTGTCCTCCCTCATAACATCCGCTTTGAATCTGTTTTACCGGGCATTGGCGCAAGAACTCCACCACCCCTTCATCTGAAATCGAATACAAATAAATCATCCGCACGACAGGAGATTTTGTATCCCGAATCCGATAATAGTGTAAAGGATTGACGGTATATTCTGTTCGGGTATCCCGGATCTCGAAATGCAAATGCGGACCACCGGAAGACCCGGTATTACCACTATAAGCAATGGTATCCCCCTGGCGGAAAGTCAGTCCGTACGACCTCATATCTTCGTCGATACGAAAACTTTCTTGGTCATATTGTATTTTCCTGACTATTTCAGCAATCTGGGGTACAAAACGTTGCAGGTGCCCATACACTGTCGTCGTTCCATCTGCATGTTCGATATACAACACCTGACCGTAACCTGTCGGAGAAACCCCGACCCTTGCCAACACACCATCCTTGACACACACGACCGGCAAGCCTTCAACGCCCCCGGTACGAATATCTATGCCAGAATGGAAATGAGTCGCCCGTAATTCTGCAAAATTTCCACTTAATAAAATTGTATTCTGAATCGGCGCGATCCATTCCTGACCGGTTGTGTTTAACGAAATCACTACCAAAGAATTAAACAAAAAAACTAGAATCAATCCCTTGGATAAACTTTTTTTCATATCCCTAAAATCAATAAATTTCCCATGCAAATATACCAACACTCTTGATAATTTAAAGAATAAATTTTATCTTTGTCATGAAAAGATTGAGTTATGGCAGCAAAACACGATGCCGTTATTAACGAGCTGAATTTTAAAGTTGATAAACTAATAAAACTATATATATCCTCTCTCGAAGAAAAGAAGAGTTTGGAAAGCAAAATTGAAAATTTGCAATCCGAACTTGAAAATGCGAAGAGAGAGAACAAAGAATTAAACGATAAATTAAAAACAGCCAGAGTGGCAGGCGCACTTTCAGGAGGGGGAGATGGAAGTTATGAAGCAAAAATGCGTATCAACCAACTGGTGCGGGAGATCGATAAATGTATTGCTCTTTTGAATGATTGAATATGTCCGAAAAACGTAACATTAACCTGAATATTGCCGATATACCTTTAAATCTGAACATCACAGCAAAAGATGAAGAGGTAATCCGGAAGGCTGCAAAAGAAATTAATGAACGCGTTTTAACATATAAGTCCGGAAATACAGAACCGGAACCTTTTTATTTTTTAGCTTATGTAGCGTTGTTACACACGATTAAGATGTTGCAACAAGAGCAGAAGTTGAATGAAATTGAACAAATTAATTTAAAACTTGATGAGTTCATCAAAGAGTAAATCATAAGCAGCGTTCTTTGAATATAGATATTCCCGCATTATTTCGACTTTAAGCGAAAAACTCAACACTCAAACAATTAGAGCAGACGCTTAATTTGCACAAGACAGGCCTCAACCCCTCCGGGGTTCCTTCGGGACAGTGGAAGTCTGAATCAAATGGCAGCTCTACCCGTGTCATACAGGGGTTTTATTAAATAGGAATAGTGCGGGTTTTTTTTGTGGAAAAATTTAACAACTTAATATAAATGTAATACTTAAATTAATTTCAAAAATATGGTATCTACAATAATCGCAGTGGTGGCATTATTGATCGGAATAGCAATCGGCTGGACGATCTTACGCTTAACCATGAAATACAAAGCTCAAAACATCATTAAGGAAGCAGAAGCAGAAGCGGAAGTGATCAAAAAAGACAAAATTCTGCAAGCGAAAGAGAAGTTTTTACAGATCAAAGCAGAACACGAAAAGCAAGCTGCTGCCAGAAATAACAAATTGTTGATGGCTGAAAATAAGCTGAAACAGCAGGAAACGGATATATCGCGGAGACTCGAGGATATACAGCGTAAAATAAAAGAAATTCAGACACAGCAAGGAAATATCGATGTTCAGAAAGAACTGATCGAAAAGAAAGTGGCAGAACTCGACAAGATCAAAAGACAACAAATCGAGCAATTGGAAGCGATCTCCGGTATGTCGGGCGAACAAGCTAAGGAAAAGCTTATCAATTCTTTAAAAGAAGAAGCGGAAGCAGAAGCCATTTCGTATGTGAACGAGATTATGGAAGAAGCCAAAATGACGGCAAACATGGAAGCCAAGAAGGTGGTAATCAAAACCATACAGCGAGTAGCAACCGAAACCGCCACGGAAAATGCTGTCTCTATTTTCCATATTGATTCGGACGAAATCAAAGGTCGTATCATCGGCCGGGAAGGACGTAATATCCGGGCGCTGGAAGCTGCAACAGGGGTTGAAATCATCGTCGACGACACCCCCGAGGCTATCGTACTATCCGGTTTCGATCCTGTAAGACGGGAAATTGCCCGTTTATCGCTCCATCAACTGGTAACCGACGGACGTATCCATCCGGCCCGCATCGAAGAAGTGGTGAACAAAGTGAAAAAACAAATCGAAGAAGAAATTATCGAAACCGGTAAACGTACAACAATCGACTTGGGTATCCACGGATTACATCCGGAACTGATCCGCCTGATCGGTAAAATGAAATATCGTTCCTCGTATGGTCAGAACTTGTTGCAACATGCCCGCGAAACAGCCAATTTATGTGCTATCATGGCTGCCGAGTTAGGCCTAAACGTCAAAAAAGCCAAACGTGCCGGTTTGCTCCACGATATCGGTAAAGTGCCCGACGATGAACCCGAATTACCGCACGCAATCCTAGGTATGCAGCTGGCAGAGAAATACAAAGAAAAACCGGATATCTGCAATGCCATCGGAGCTCATCATGAGGAAATCGAAATGACAACCCTGATCGCTCCTATCGTACAAGCCTGTGACGCGATTTCCGGAGCACGTCCGGGAGCACGCCGTGAAGTGGTGGAATCTTATATTAAACGCCTGAAGGATATGGAAGATCTGGCCCTATCGTACAATGGTGTAGTTAAAACATACGCCATCCAGGCCGGGCGCGAACTGAGAGTGGTGGTAGGAAGTGAAAAAATCTCGGATGCAGAAGCAGAAAAAATTTCTTTCGATATCGCTAAACGCATCCAAGATGAAATGACCTATCCGGGACAAGTAAAAGTGACCGTTATCCGGGAAACCCGCGCAATCAATTACGCAAAATAAAATTTTCCTCTTTTAACTGCAAAGCTTTATCAGCCGTCAGGCGATAAAGCTTTTTTTATGTTCACGCCTTTCTTAAAAGCACATTTCATTGTACTATCGCAATCCGGGGCCAATCCGCCCATAAGCCTGCCAACCACTTTCTTCATCATCGCCATGACCTTCGCAATCTTAATCAGAGAAATAAAAAATTGCCACAACGGATCCTCATCGGATTAAATTTGTTTAATTGATAATTATGCTCTGAAAATACACTAAGATTACTCCGAACTTGCTCCGAATTTAATAATGCAAAAATCTTGCCAATCAGTCATTTACTCAAAGTATATAAAGCATGTATAAAGCATTTCCAACTTCTTGTCGGAATTGATCATACATGCAGATACAACAGTGTAATTTTCAATAGTTTGTTGTTTTATAAATAGGAAGATTATTCCCGCAGTTTGCGGCGTTCTATCAGTTCAGGGAAATGCCGTTTGATAAATTGTCCCAGTGAACAGTCGTTCAGTCCGAAACGGCGGGCAATAGATTTCAAGGATTCCGAGGTGGTTTCATACAGGTGTATGGCTTCCTTGTATTTCTCCATGCTTTGGGGCGATACCATTTTGCCGTTTTCCGTTGTTTTCATTCCCAAACGGGCATGCAGTTCCGGTTCATGTTCCTTCAAGTATTGTCTGAAGCAATCAGGGTGCAGGCCAAACTCTGCCGCGACCTTTGCCGTTGTAAGTCCGCCCTCTTTCAACCGGGCTATGGCGTCTGCATATTTGGCTGCAGTGGCTGGGTTATATCTCCGCACAGACGACCAGTCCACAGGCTTGCCTTCCTCGTAAGGGATGCCTTTTCGTCCGCAAACCAAGTCCTTGTGCCAGGTTTGCAGGTATTCATAAAAACCCTTTATAGCCCCCCGTCTGCCTGGCTATTTTTCGGGCGGACATTGGCG
>JAETOX010000155.1 GCA_021771575.1 Bacteroides sp.
AAATATTGAAACTGGTAGCTGTCACTTCTTTTTGTTGAAAGTCATATCCTGTACTGTATCCGAATTTCCATTTCGGGGTCAGGGAGAAATCGCCATTGATACGTACCATCTGAGAAATAGTGGATTTACTTAACGGTGCTTTCGCTCCTGGTTCAGGGTTTCGGGAGTAATTTTTCGAATAACTGAAAGTATAGTCCAGACTGATGCTCCAAGGTACTTCGAAGTCCATATATTCCTCGTAATGGCCATTCAGTTGATCGTTCTTTTCTTCTCTTTTCTTGCCGTTATCAGAGGAAAACTGAATACCAGAGGAAGCCGATACCCGGGTCAGCCGGCCAATACCGCCATTGTATTTATTGATACGGACTGCATTGGCGTTGATTGCATAGGGATCCAGTGTTCCGTTGACGGTAATATTTACTCTATTATTAAAAACTTTTGTCCGGGCAGATAACTGGATCATCGACCACCGCATAGAATCGGCAAAAAAGTTATAATTACTGGCTATTCGGAAACTTTCCAATAGTTTTATCTTTTTGAATTCCTCTTTTCCTGTCGTATCCTGATCGTTCCGGACCTTCATTTCGACATTGTTGTCGATGCTTAGGTTTAAGCTTCCTGCTTCTTCCGATCCGGAAGGGGTACCGTATAATTTATTGTCGAAAATAGAATACTCCTGTTCGTTTCCTTGTGAATTCATATAGGTTTTCCAATATTTACTCCGCGGAACACCGATTTTAGGGGTATAGGACACGCTGGCACTAGGCCGAATGACATGCCGGATGGCGAATATCTTACTTTCGGGTTTGAACTGGAACATTCCGTAGATGGTCGGATTGTAGGATAACGACAAGCTGGCATTGTAATTATGTGCGTAGTGGAGGCCATAGATGGTATCGATCGGAATGTAACCTCCACCCGGCATGGTAGAATCGATCACCCAGTCTCCTTTACGGATCGAACTTAAATAAGCCACACCGTTGTAGGTGAACGAGGGTGAAAGAGAAAGATCTCTCGCCAAATTGAAACTCGTACTGAGCGGAATAGAATGTTTAAAACCGTTTTGCCAGTCGCGGGCCATGTTTTGGAAGGATTTTCCTAGTTCGGATTCCTTGGTCTGGATGCTATTGCGTAACTCGGCATTGTACGTGAAACCGATATTTTCGTACCACTTCATTTTTCCTACCCTTTCTTTACGGCGGAAGGGATAAATCTGAGAAACTCGGAAGTTGATGTTCGGGAAAGAAAGCGAAATCGACGTATCCCGGCTATTTTGGTTATGGGTGAAGCTGGCAGTAATGTTAAAAGGGCGTTCCGGCCATTTCTTACTCCAGGAAATACTCGATTGCTTCCGTTGGTTTGCAATATCATTGATGCTGGTGGAGTTATAGTAGTTATTGCTGGCGGAAGAAATATCGACTGATGCTGAGAAGGTCGTATAAGGATTGGCCTTGGCATCTTGGGAGTGAGTCCAGCGAATCGACCAATCGTTGGATTTTGTATAATCCGGGGTCCCTTTTTCACTCGTATGATTCCGGCTCATCGAATAGTAAAAATTACCGTTATATTTATACCGCTTCCGATAGTTCGAACCTAGATTGAGACCCCACGAACCGTTGGTATAAATGGTTCCGGTGATAGACAAATCGACATAATCGTTGATAAACCAATAATAACCGCCATCACGCAGATTGAATCCGCGCATCCGTTCCTCTCCGTAGGTCGGCATTAGAATACCCGAAGTATTTCGTTTAGTAATGGGAAAAAAACCGAAGGGAATTGCCAGCGGTAGGGGTACATCTTCGATATAAAGGTTGGCAAATCCGGAAATCACTTTCTTATCACGTATCATTTTAGCTTTACTCATCCGGACATAGAAATGAGGATGATCATGTTGATCACAAGTAGTGTACCAGCCATCTTTTACGCAATAGATCGAATCCGACATACGTTTAGTCAGTTTTCCCTGGACATATCCTTCTCCTTGCTGGGTAATGATTTCCTTTACAAAACCTTTACCGGTTTTGAAATTATATTTTAAATCGAGACTTTCGAATTCCTGAGCGCCATCCTTGAATTTAGGCTTTCCGACAATAGTTCCCGAAGAATCGGGCAGGCCAGAAGCGTATGCAATGTTGTTTTCCATATCCAACTCGATATAGTCGGCTTTTAATTCGGTCGTCAGGTATTTGACAAAAGCATTTTTATACAGAAACATTTTTTTATCCCGGACTGAAACTTTAATGGAATCCTCGGCATTATATTCGACGATATCGGTAAACATTGGTTTAGCCGAGGTGCTGTCTTGACGGACAGAATCGGCGACTATGGTTGTGGTATCACTAAGTATGACGGTTTCTGTAGAATCTCCTGCCAGAGGGGCAAGGGTATCACTGGCAACGATCGCTAAAGGTGCTGTGGTTTGCTGGGTTTGCCGAAGAGAATCTTGAGTAATTCGTCGCAAAGAATCTTGAATCAGCGTTTGACGTGATTCTGCACTCGGCTGCACTACCGTATGTAAAACTACTGTGTCGTATGCATGGTTCCGGACTTGCTCCGTTTGGGCTGTAGAGACAGAAGACCCTTTTCGACTATGCGATGAACGGGATACAACGGAACATGCTGCCATTATAAAAATGACACAAAAGGTAATAAATTGAAGTATATTTGCTCTTAGTTGCAATTTATTATACTATTTTTGTGATGAATAAATGCATTCCGATTCCCGGATTTGGTTTGCAAATGTAAGAAATATTGATTGTTAATAGCCATCATTCTTTTTAAAAAGTTTTAAATATCATGATAATTCAATACAAGATTGCCGGAATATTATTGTTTTCTCTTGTATGTTTATCTATAAAAATAGCTGTATGTCAGGAAAATTCCGGGCAATTGGGCTGTATTTGCATAGATGCTGGACATGGTGGAGTTTCGGGGAAAGGTGGAGATCCTGGGGCTATTGGTGCTGTCAGTCATGAAAAAAATATTACCTTGGGAATTGTGTTGAAAGTCGGAAAACTGATTAACCAGAACTATCCCGGTATTAAAGTTGTTTATACTCGCACCAAAGATGTACCTGTAGAATTGAATAAGCGGGGAAAAATAGCAAACGATAATGAGGCAGATCTGTTTATTTCCGTTCATATTAATTCTTGTAAAACTCCCGGAGTCACCGGTTTGGAGACCTATGTCTTGGGATCGTGCCGGACTAAGGAGAGTTTGGAAGTAGCGATGAAAGAAAATGCCGTTATTAGAAACGAAAAAGATTATGAAAAGAATTATAGTGGTTTTGATCCGACCAGTCCGGAATCTTATATTATTTTCAGTATGTTGCAAAATGTTCATCGGGAGAAGAGTTTGTTACTGGCTGGAGCTGTTCAGGAGGAAATGGTGAAGGAAACTGGGCGGGTTGACCGGGGAGTGAGGCAAAATGGTTATCTGGTGTTGAAAGATGCGACGATGCCGGCTATTTTGGTCGAAGCTGGTTTTATTTCCAATCGGAATGAGGAACGTTTTCTGAATACCGAAGCTGGGCAAATGAAGATTGCCCGGGCAATCTACAGGGGGATTATTCGCTATAAGGATGAGATCGAGAAAGAGCATAAAAGAAAGGTAGTTGCCGAAAAATCTCTTGTACAGACCTTGGTGGTTAGGAATACGGATTTGCAGTATGCTATCCAGATTGCCTCGGCTACCGCAAAAATAAAAAATGTTGGTAGACTCTTCTCCGAGGAAGAGGTAAAAGAACTGATTACTTCTGGACGTTATCGTTATTATGTTTTTGCTTCAGAGGATTTGGAGCAAGTGAAAAAGAATTTGCCCAAAGTGAAGAAAAAAATCAAAGATTGTTTTATTATTGCAATTTATAAAGGAAACGTAATTTCAGTGGCTGAGGCCAGAAAGCTTGAAAAAAAATAGAATACTAATTATGATACATATTAAAAGAGAGGTAAAATTAGCGTTGACAGCTATTGCTGCGGTGATTATTTTGATTTGGGGGATTAATTTCTTAAAAGCCAGAGCTTTATTCGATCGGAATAATGTTTTTTATGGGATTTATGACCGGGTCGATGGGCTGAAAATTTCAAGTAGTGTGATTTACCGTGGGTACAGTGTAGGGCAAGTCAGCAGTATCCGGTTCTTCGGAGAGCGCTATGACAAAGTGTTGGTGCAATTTACTGTAGGAAAAGATTTGGAAATCGCTTCGAATTCTATTGCTGCCATTCGTAGTTCCGATTTGATGGGATCAAAGTCTATTAATTTGATTCCTGGGGATGCTGTTACCTATGCTCAAAGTGGCGATACACTGAGAACCGAATTAGAACTAGGATTAGTGGAACAACTCAACAAGCAGTTGGAGCCTTTGAAACGAAAAGCTGAAAATCTGATGGTTTCTCTGGATACAGTATTGGTAGCTTTGCAGGAAATTTTCAGTGAAGATGCCAACGGAAATATTCGTACTTCTCTGAAAAGAGTAAGTAGTACCTTAGATAATATGGAACAAGCTTCCGGGACTTTGAATAAATTGTTGAAAACGGAGTCGGCCCGTATTTCCGATATCCTGGAAAATATCAATAGCATTACTACCAATCTGGAAGGCAGTAATGCTGAGATTATGCGTAGTCTGACCAATATTTCGGTTATCAGCGATTCTTTACGGGCTGTTAATTTGAGTAATACCATTCATTCCTTGAATCGACTACTTGCACAGGCCGATTCGGTGGTGACTAAAATTAATGAGGGGAACGGGACGCTGGGAGAAGTCGTGAATGATGACGAATTATATTACAACTTGACGGCCATGAGTGAGAACCTGAATAAATTACTGACCGAATTCCGGAATAATCCCAAGCGGTTTATCAATTTATCGGTGTTTGATTTTACTTCAGGACGATCAGTAGAGGATGCTTATGGAGTAGTTATTGCCGAAACCGATAAACCACTGGCACCTAATGCTGCTTTGTATACAGAATATCCTGATCTGAAACAAATTCGCCGGAACGGGAGGTTTCTGTATTTACTCCATACTTACAAAAATCTTAAACAAGCAGAGAAGGATTTGAAGAATGTTCAGAAAAATTTCAAGGAGGCTTATATTGTTAAAATAGATTAAAACATTGTTTTTACCCATTCTAGATAAGCGTATAACTCCTGAGTTATGAATTTTACATAAGGGAGATGGTAAGATAGATTTTATGTAAATCTGATCCGGGTAATTTTTCCTTTAGCTTGAATCGATTAGCTGTTTCTTTTAACTTTTGAAAAAGGTTGTTTTCGATAAGTGGGAAGGAAAGATAGTTGTAAAAAAAAGACATTTTTTTTCATCTGTAATAAATTAGTAATCACTTGTTTATTGTCTAATCATCTGATAGATAGAAGTAAAGGTTTTTTGAAGATAAACAAATGAAATCTCATTTTTTTATCACTTTTTTTTTATAGAATTTAGCACATCGAAAAGGAAAAGATAGCGTATATATAGAACTATCTTATAAAACGAACTATGGAGAAAGATTGTAAGAATATTTGGTTGAAATGTTTATCCTTGATTAAAGAGCAGGTATTGCCAGAAAGATATAGAACTCTTTTCGAGCCGATACGAGCTTTAAAATTTGAGGAGGATGTATTGACTATTCAAGTAGCCAGTGCATACATTTATGAGGTATTGGAAGGGGAGTATATCGATATTCTGAGGAGTGCTTTGAAATCGGTTATCGGTCCGAAGGCAAAATTGGCCTATTCCGTAGTTGTTGAGAAAAGCAAGGCTTCCGAGCCCTTGACGACGACTTTGGTTTCGAGCCCTGAGAAGAAGCCGTCCATGAGTACGGTTTATGTAGATACTTCTATGCAGAGAGGCTTGAAAAATCCTTTTGAACGGGCATCTAATCGGATACAGATCGACCCGCAATTGAATCCTTCTTATACCATGGAGAGTTATATTGAGGGAAATTGTAACCGTTTAGCGCGTTCTGCCGGAATGGCTATCGCTCAGAAGCCTGGTGGGACGGCTTTTAATCCGCTTTTGATTTATGGAGGATCGGGGCTGGGGAAAACTCATTTGGCCCAGGCAATCGGGATCGAGGTAAAGCAAAATTATCCCAATAAGGTAGTTCTCTATGTTTCGACGAATGTTTTTCAAACCCAGTTCACTGAAGCGGTGCGCC
>JAETOX010000156.1 GCA_021771575.1 Bacteroides sp.
TAGGTGTGATGGATATTGCTGTCAAAAGAAATGCATACGGGACGCAAATCGATAGTTTCGACACTCAGGTGAGGATTCCGGAAGTGGCGGAAGAAGAGATTCCCTTGGTATTTATCCGGGCTCCTTATATCACTCGTATCGGATCTGGTGTGAAAGTATTGTGTGAAGTAGCCGGAAATATTGTCGCTGCACAGGCAAATACAATGTTGGTTACTTCTTTTCATCCTGAGTTGACGGATAATTCGGCATTTCACCGTTATTTTATCGGTATGTGCCAAAAGGTTGCTTTATTGTACTGAATTTGAATAGGATACAAAAGATTGGAGAGAGCTGAAGTTTTTGGTTCTCTCTGTTTTTTAATCCGGACTTATGAAACTTTAGCGCTCCATTAAGCATTATTCTTTTGTGCGAAGCAATTCTTCCAGGGTAAGCGTAGCAGTACCGATTTTTTTGACTACAATACCGGCTGCAATATTGGCTGTGTGCATGGCCTCGATCATATCAAAGCCTGCTGCCAAGCATATACTGAGGGTAGCTACTACGGTGTCTCCGGCCCCACTTACGTCGAAAACTTCTTCCGAATGGGTGGGAAGATGAATAGGCGAATAAGGACCGATCAGGCTCATCCCTTTTTCGCTGCGGGTGACTAACAGGGAAGATAGTTGATTGGCTTCTATGGCTTCGCGGGCTGCCTCTTCTATAGCACGGTCTGTATTTGGAACGTTATATCCGACGATATCACTCAATTCTTTCACGTTTGGGGTGACGATGTCGGCTCCGGTATATTTCTTCCAGTCTTTCCCTTTAGGATCAACGATGATTTTTTTCTTGTATCGATGTGCCAATTGAATCAGATAATGGCAAAGGTCTTCGGATACTAAACCTTTACCATAATCAGAGATCACCAGTATATCATATTCCGGTAAGCATAATTCGATTGTATCCGTCAACTGTTTTTTTTCATGATCTTTCAGTTGGTTTTTATCTTCGTAGTCTACCCGTACAATTTGTTGTTTCCCTCCGATAATCCGGGCTTTGGTGATGGTCGGGTAATTGTTCCGGAGAAGGTAGGTTTTGATATTTCGCTGATGGCTCAGGCGTTCTATTTCCCGTCCGAAGAAATCATGACCAACACAACCGCATAACAGGGGTTGGCCCCCTAAACAGGCGATGTTATGGGCTACATTGGATGCTCCCCCTAAGCGGGATTCTTCCTTTTGTATATTGACAATGGGTACCGGAGCTTCCGGAGAGATGCGCTCGACTTTACCGAAATAGTATTTGTCGAGCATCACATCTCCGATAATCAAGACTTTACTTGCTGAAAAATCCATATTCAATTTTTTATTCCTGTCCGCCGAATTCCATCAAATAGGCTTTGATGAAATCGTCTATTTTGCCATCCATCACTCCTCCGACATCTGAGGTTTGGTAGTTGGTTCGGTGATCTTTTACACGGCGGTCGTCGAAGACGTAACTCCGGATTTGAGATCCCCACTCAATTTTTTTCTTGCCGGCTTCAACTTTGGCCTGTTCGGCCATGCGATGTTGTAATTCTTTGTCATATAAAATAGAGCGCAACTGCCGGAGCGCATTTTCTTTGTTTTTGGGTTGATCACGGGTTTCCGTATTCTCGATCAGGATTTCTTCCTCTTCGCCGGTATAGGGATCTTTATACTGATAACGCAGCCGTACGCCCGATTCCACCTTGTTGACATTCTGTCCGCCCGCGCCTCCTGAACGAAAAGTATCCCAGCTGATGGCCGCTTGATTGATTTCGATTTCGATCGTATCGTCTACCAGCGGTGTGACAAAAACCGATGCAAAAGAAGTCATTCGTTTGCCTTGAGCGTTGAAAGGGGATACCCGTACCAACCGATGCACTCCGTTTTCTCCTTTCAGATACCCGTATGCGAAATCTCCCTCGATTTGGAGGGTGACTGTTTTAATGCCGGCTTCGTCCCCTTCCAGAAGGGTACTGACAGAACATTTATAACGATTGTTCTCCGCCCAGCGGATATACATGCGCATGAGCATTGAAGCCCAGTCCTGGCTTTCCGTGCCACCGGCGCCTGAATTGATTTTCAGTACGCAACTCATTTCGTCGGCTTCGCCCTGGAGCATATTCTTCAATTCCAGCGATTCTACCAGACGTAACGTTTCTGCATAATGAGCGTCTATCTCTTCTTCGGTTGCCTCACCTTCTTTGGCAAACTCAAAAAGTACGTTCAAGTCATCTACAGAGCGGCACACTTCTTCACATCCTTCGATCCATCCCTTCAGTTCACGCACTTGTTTCATTACTTTTTCGGCATTTTTGGCATCGCTCCAGAAATCCGGAGCCTGGGTCCGCATTTCTATTTCTTCCAGCTCGATCTTTTTCCGATCGATGTCAAAGATACCTCCTCAGAGCGCCACCGCGTTCTTCAACTGATTTCAGCTGATCTATTGTTATCATAGTAAATATTTTACGTTTTATGTTATTTTATTTCAATTCAATTTGATCGGCCGAGTCTTCCATTGGTATGGCCTGTGTTTTACTTGGACGGTCTAATCTCGGATTGAATATACTCTCCACTTTTTCTTTAATATTCAGAGCCAAATCTTGTTGTCCGGCTTGCATGGCTACGTTTATCAACATTTCCAGAACCTGCATACTGATGTTTGCTTCCCGGCGTATGACAGGGGTGTTGGCAAAATTTGGCGACAGCGAAGTGACGTATTTCAGCATCTGATAATTGTTTGTAGCCAACTCCTCGAGCAAATGGTTTGCTTTTTCTGGTACACCTAAAGCATAATATAAAGGAATATAATTCAATAAATTATTGTCGACCGGCACTTGGTTGATCGGAAGTTCTTCCAGCGATTTATCCAAGACGGCTATGGCCTTTTCCGTTTTACCTTCTTTTTGAAGCTTTTCAGCTAAACGCAGGAAAGTATTCCGGTATTTCATCACAGCGATGATGTTATCGTGAAAATAATCGATATTTACCTTCGGATCCTTGATGTTACCCCAGGTAAATTTGTTCATCAGGTTATTGTACAGAATATCGGAATCGATACGTCCGTAATCGATGTATTCAGAAACTTCCGTTTTGATCGGTACCACCCGGTAGGCCGCTCCTTCTAGTTGAAAGTATTTTTCGAATCCCATATAAGCGTCTGTGCCCATACCGATACCGAAATATACCGGACGTTCCCAGTTGTTGTTGGCAAGGATGTCCAGCACCATCAACTGAGACTTGGTCAGGAAATTACCTTTGAGGGTAATATCTATCTCTTTGACAATGCTATCAGCATTATCAGGGCTTACCGTACCGTTGGCGATCACTTTAGCTGAGTCTACCGGAATAAACAAATGACGGCTAGGCATGATATCGTATCCCGGGAATTGAGGACGTTTGGTTCGGGGATCGTTCATGCCTACATACTGTAAAGCTTCTTTAGCATTGGCCCTGGCATAGTCTTCCGTAATAATTGCGATATCTAATTTTCCGTCCCGGTATTGTTCATGATCGAAGGAAATTGGGGCACCGGGACTTTCATATGCCTTGCGTTTCATCTGATCGATATACCAGGCTCCTGAAAGCAAACTGAGGTTGACAACTCTTACGTCCCGTCGTACTCCTTCTACTTCCTGCACGTACCATAAAGGAAAGGTGTCGTTATCTCCATAAGTAAATAAAATGGCATTCGGAGCACAGGATTCCAGGTAATTCCGGGCGTGTGCCGTTGTTGCATAACGACCGGCACGGTTATGGTCGTCCCAATTCTGGGCTGCCATATTTACTGGTACTGCCACACATATTATTGCCGTAACAGCTATGGCTGAAACTGCTGGATTCAGTTTTTTCATTTTTTTATTGAGGAATTCCCAGATAGAGAGTAGGCCCAAACCGATCCAGATTGCGTAAGCATAAAAAGAACCCGCATAAGCATAATCCCGTTCACGAGGTTCCAGGGGAGGTTGGTTCAGGTAAACGATAATAGCGATACCGGTCAGAATAAATAAAAGCATGACGGCCCAAAAATCTTGTTTGCCCGTTCTGCCTTTTCTGTATTGGTAGAACATACCCAATATTCCGAGCAGGAAAGGCAACATGTAGTATTTATTATAAGCCTTTTCTGTTTTTAAAGTATCCGGTAATTCCGATTGATTGCCCAGACGCATTTCGTCCAGGAATTTGATACCTGTAATCCAGTTTCCGTGTATAATATCTCCATTGCCCTGGATATCGTTCTGGCGTCCGGAGAAGTTCCACATGAAATAACGCCAATACATGTGCCCCAGTTGATAGTTGAAAAAATACCGGAGATTGTTGCCGAAACTGGGACGGGTGACCGGACGTCCGTCAATGGAATAAGTGGGGCCGTTATTTTTGCCGGCCCACGATTGATAAGCATCCGGATAATAATCCCGGGTGTTGTTATACATTCGAGGGAAGAAGGTACAGAATCGTTTGTCGTATTCGTAATTCGTTTTAGTACCTATTTTTTCGTATATCCCTTTTTGTTTATTTTGGTAATATATGGCTTCACCCTCGGACGAACCGACCTGAGGTGCATTGTAATACTGACCGTAAATTAAAGGAGAGTCGCCATACTGGTCCCGCTGAATATAAGATAATAACGAGAAGACATTGTCGGGACTTCCTTCATCGATAGGAGGGTCGCTGAGTGAACGGATAACCACCATTGAGTAGGAAGAATAACCGATTAAAATAACCATAAAGCAGGTCAGAATGGTATTCCAGACCGGCATATTTTTTTTCAGTGTATACCGAATTCCCCATGCCAGTCCTCCGATAATCAGCAACACATAAATGATGACTCCTGTGTTGAAAGGAAGGCCCATTCCATTGGTGAATATCAGTTCGAACCATCCGGCGATTTTGATAACACCGGGGATGATACCGAAATTGACTACTCCTAAAATGATCAGGGATAAAATACCAGTTTTGATCACTCCGTTTCGTGTAGGGGTATATTTTTTGAAATAATAGACAAAGACAATAGCGGGGATAGCCAAAAGATTCAACAGATGGACACCGATCGACAGACCGATCAGGTATGCGATCAGAATCAACCAGCGGTTAGCATAAGGTTCGAATGCTACATTTTCCCATTTCAGTATAGCCCAAAATACGACTGCCGTGAAGAGCGAAGACATAGCATATACCTCTCCCTCTACTGCTGAAAACCAGAAAGTATCCGTAAAGGTATAAGTCAGTGATCCGATCAAAGAAGCTCCAATGATGGCAAACATCTGTCCTAATGTCATTTCCTCCTCGGCTTTTACCACCAATTTTCTGGCCAGATGGCTGATTGTCCAGAATAAAAACAAAATGGTAAACCCTGAACACAAAGCCGACATGCAGTTGATCATATAAGCTTGTTTGTCCAGTGAGGGAGCAAAAATGGCAAATAAACGGGAAATAATCATGAATAAAGGTGCTCCGGGAGGATGTCCTACCTGCAATCCCACGGAAGTGGTAATAAATTCTCCACAATCCCACAAACTGGCCGTCGACTCAGCTGTGAGTATGTAAGTGAGACTCGCAATCACAAAAGTTACCCAGCCGGTAAGTCTGTTAATAAGCCGGAAGCTCAAATTAGGATGATCTTTGATTTTATACATATTCATTTGTTTGGATAAATTTTCTATTACTCCATATACTTTTTTCTTCATTTAGCTGTTTCGGAAGCTTTAAAAGCCCTATTTAAAGGATAAACGAAAATTTAAAATAAGTTAATTCGTTTATAGTCAAAGTGTAACCGAAAGGCACTAAACTAATGAAGCACGAAAATAATTATTTTACTCGAAATTTCCTTATTTTTTTTGTCAGAAAAAAAAAAACGTTCTATATTTGCACCGTCAAAAATGACACTATCGATGATTGTCCCATTGTGTAATGGCAGCACAGCAGGTTTTGGTTCTGTCAGTCCAGGTTCGAGTCCTGGTGGGACAACTTCATTGATGCCCAAGTGGTGAAATTGGTATACACGCTAGTTTCAGGTACTAGTGGCTTTACGGCCGTGTAGGTTTGAGTCCTATCTTGGGCACTTTGGTGCAAGTTCTTTATCATGCCCGAATGGTGAAATTGGTATACACGCTAGTTTCAGGTACTAGTGGCTT
>JAETOX010000157.1 GCA_021771575.1 Bacteroides sp.
AAATCTGACTTTTTGAATTTCCTGTTTGGTTAAAGTTCTGAGCCGGTCGATTCTCTGCATAATAGGATACCTCCTATCATTAATATTGCGGAAAATCGAAAAAAGCCCCCTAAAATCATTAAAAAAATTAAAAAATACTTTTTTGAGTTAATTTTACACCCTCATTATAGCTCAAAAGAGTTCGCCAATCAATCTGAAATGGTTATGGCTCAGCTGAATCAAATTTAAAAATTCTTAAACGAAAAAAACTCTCGCTATTCAGGCTAAGCCTAATTCCTATATCAAAAAAAGCAGCCGTTATGTCATAAACACAGACGACTGCTCCTCAGTATTAGAAATGAACTAGTTCAATATTCCGTAACTTCAACTCTTCTTTCAGTTTAGGATCGCAAAGTCCGGCCAGTTCCTGAACCCGCTCTAAACTATAAGAACTTTTTTGATATAGTTCTAAATCGCACCAGCCTGGATGAACCATAAACTCCAATTTTTCTGCGTCGGCATGTTCCTCTAACATTTCCACAAAATGCTCAGGCGTCGCTTGTTCACCATGATAGGAGCTCAGCCATAAGTATTCGCAATGACGCCGCATCGGAAGCTGATACTCTTTCGCCAAAGCCAACGTTACAGCCAAAATTTCCTCGGTATTATGTTCCTCGCCAATTCCGCCAACGCGCGTCATTGTCAATGTCTGTCCGTCGTAACAACCCTGATGGCAATCCAAGTGAGTCGGTCGGCGGCCGAACAATTCGATAAATTTTTCAATTTGGGCACGGAATTCAGCTTCCACCTCAGCGGGATCAACATACACTTTATAAAACTGTGTGTTTTTCAGGAAATCACCATGCTGATCCACTAACGTTTTCGCTTTTGTCAACGGCCTTCCGCAAGTCAACGTTAAATGAACCCCAGTTCCGAGTCCCGGAACCGATCGTAGCCGTTGAGCGGCTTGAGCAGCTTGATCCATATTGCACATCACGGTGGTTGATGTAACGATTCCCTTTTCATAACCCTCGATAATTCCCTCACTGACACCTCGGGTATATCCCATATCGTCAGCGTTGACAATGATTTTCATCTTATGGCACCAAAACACCAAGGAAGGAACAGAGAATTGCCAGCGCCATAATCATCAGGATCAGACGCGAAGATTTCATGCCGATTTTACCTAAAACCCAATAACATAAAGCGACTATCAGAACCGCGCCGAACTTCGGCATAATCGCATCAAATAATTTCGTCTGCAGATCAAATTCTGTACCCATGATAGTCAGCGTCCCAAAATTCACCTTTACCAAAGAAGCGACCATGGAGCCGACAACCATAATCCCCAAAACACTGGCAGCCTGTGTAATCTGATTTAGTTTTCCACTCAGAGTTGTAACCAGCTTAATGCCCTGGGTATAACCTAACTGCATCAAATAAGGACGCAATCCAAACATCACGAAGAACAACCAGATTTCCCATAAGATAATTCCAAAATAGCTGCCTTCCAAAGCGGTCGTTACCGCAATAGAGCCAAAGATTGTCGCTAAGACGCTGGTAAACAACGTATCTCCGATACCTGCAAACGGCCCCATTAAACTGGCTTTAATCCCCGCGACAGTCTCAAGACCTTCAGCCCCCATTTCTTCCTCAATCGCGATGTCCATCCCCAGAATAATATTGGTCAGGTTTGGTTCGCAGTTGAAGAACACGCTGTGCGTTTCAAAGGCTTTCTTCCGCCCTTCCGGATCATCTTGATAAAGCTTGTCAATAACCGGAAGCATCGTCGTCATGTAGCCGGCTGTCATCATTTTCTCATAATTCCAGGCTAACGACCGATTCCATGACCAACGATAGGATAATCTGCGGATATCTTTTTTTGTAAACTGCTTACTCATCAATTTCACCTCCAGCATTGGATTTCCCGGTCTTTCCCGCCTGGTAATAAACGGCAATTGCGGCGGCCGCGCCGAACGTCGCCACAGCCAAGGTCGGCATTCCCGCCCATGCCGTTAACGCAAAACCCAGGATTAAAAAATGGAGATTGGAGCGGATTGGCAAATATTTTAATAAGATCGCAAACCCGACAGCCGGGAACATCCCCGCAGCGATGGATAAACCGGAACTGAGCCACGGCGGCATAATCGCATTCAGGGTATCAACAAAGGTTGGCCCTAAGCATAAAGCAACAAAGACAGGGATCATCCGCGATAAGGACCAGCTTAAAACACCTAAATGATTGCTGAAAGCAACTTGCCGGGAATTACCCTGAGCCGCGTATTTATCCGCACGGTGCTGGAAGAAAGTATTTAAGAAGCGGCCGAAAACATCAATCTGAACTGTCAGCGTTGCTACCGGAATACCAATCAAGGCAATCGTTGCCGGTACATCCGCAGCGGATGCGGACAAGGCGACGACGATAATCGCTGTAACCGGATAGTTAGGAATCGAAGCTCCGCCAAACATTCCTAAACCTAAGGCGTAAGATTGGAGCGTGCCTCCGACAAGTAATCCCAATTCTGGTTTTCCAACCACAAGCCCTGTAAAAATTGCCGTCGGGATAATGCCGCTGGGCAGCAGGTTGAACGTCATCTGATCGACCTGAGAGAAGCCTGCCCACAGAGTGAGTAACAAAATCTGTAAGATTGTCATAAGTCTACCCCTTTCATTATGTGGAAAGTATCTTGTCGAAATACTGAACTGCCGCGGTCCTCCTTTCTACATTCTGATAACCGACTTGTATGATGAAGTGTTATTCATTCAGAAATGATTACCTTTCCTTACTTCATCGTGTTGTTATGATTTCATTATAAATAAAATTTGCAGTTATGCAATACATATTTTTAAACTTGTATATATTTTTATTCCAATTTAAACAACTATGGTATATAATTTAATCAACAACAAAGTAGTCAGGTGCTGATCACGAATCAGCGGAAAGGAGAATCGCTAATGGTCTTTATCAGCAGTCAACGTGTCTGGATCCACGAACAATTTATTCCCGCTACCTTAAAACTGGAAAATGGGAAAATTACTGAAATTCACAAAGGGATCCTGAAAAATTCTCAATTCTATGGCCACGCCCGGATTATTCCGGGCTTGATCGACGTGCATACCCATGGTTATGCGGGCGGCGACGCCTCCGACGGAGATCCGGAAACCATTCGGATCTGGCAAAAGTATTTACCGCAGGAAGGTGTTACTTCTTTTTTACCGGGCACCGTGACGCGTTCGGAACCCCGGATTCTTCAGGCGCTTCAAGCTATCCGCTCCGTCATGGAAGATAAAAATGAGAAAGGCGCTCATATTCCTGGAATTTTCCTGCAAGGCCCCTACACTTCTCACGAATATCCTGGCGCTTATGATAAATATTTAATTCAAAAGCCAGATATCGCGCAATTTGACCGTTTTATGGAAGCTTCCGGCGGGCATATCATCCGCGTTGGCATCGCTGTGGAAAAAGATGATCAGCATCAGCTTTTAAAGCACTGCGCCGCTTCCGGATTGGAAGTTGCGGTGGGCTTCTCCGGCGTCAGTTATGAGGAAATGATGCAGGCGGTTGAGGATGGTGCAACCTCTGTCGTTCATTGTTTCAACAGTATGAATCCACTTCATCACCGAAAGCCAGGACTGCCGGGGGCCGCGTTATCCTGTGACGATCTGTACTCTGAGGTCATCGCCGACGGCATTCACGTTCATCCTTCCATTATCAATATTATCGGCAAGTGCAAAGGCAAAGATCATCTGGTTGTCATTACCGATTCCTCCCGTTATAAAGGATTAAAACCAGGCTATTATGAATCAGTCGACCGCAAGGTCATAATTGGCGAAGATGGCGTCGGCCGGCTCCCTGACGGCCGGCTTGCGGGATCCTGTATAACGATGATCCAGTCTGTCCGCAATCTTCAAACCTTAGGCCGCCTCGACGAAGTCTGCGCCATCAACGCAGCGACGATCAATCCGGCGCGCATGTTGAAACTGGACGATCATTTAGGTTTGATTGAAACTGGATATCAGGCAGATCTTACGATTTATAATGATGACTATCAGATTCTTCAAACGTTTGTTTCCGGTATCCCGATGTTGAAACAGGAGGAAACACGATGACTGAGATCACGATGTATGATTATATTCTGGAAGAAAAAGACGTATTATTGAATATTCTTCAGAAACGAAAAACGATCACCCGTCCATTCTGTACTCTGCTCCAGGAAAAGAATGTTGATGAGCTTGTTCTGTGCGGATCAGGAACCTCTTATCATGCGGCGTTGGCAGCCCGGCGAATTATGGAAAATCTGCTTCAAATCCGAGTTCGCGCTGAATTGCCTTCTTTATTCACAACCCAACAGAAAATCTATTCAAAAAATACGTTAGTACTGGGAATTTCCCAAGGTGGAAACAGTTATTCTACCGCGGATGCCCTGGAAAAAGCGAAGACGCATCAATGCATGACCGCTGGTTTAAGTGAAAATTCAAAAAGCTTAATTTTCCGATTATCCGACGTTCATCTGCTTATGGAATGCGGCGCGGAACTGAGCATTGCCAAAACCAAGGGATACACCGCCACCGTCCTCATTTTGTGGCTGCTCGGAATCGAAGGTGCTTTGTGTTTAAAACGAATCAGCGATTCAGAAGCTGAGGAGCTGATTCAACGGCTGAACACTGTAATTACTAATTATGACGCGATCATCCCTGCGGCGACTCGCTGGGTGGACGCAATTCAGGAAGAATTAATCGAAGGCCGGAGAATCCTGGTATTAGGCTATGGCAATAACTATGCTAACGTGTTGGAAGGCTCGCTAAAAATGTTGGAAACTCTCCGTTTCGGTATCGTCGGTTATGAGCTGGAAGAATTCTGTCACGGTATCTACAATTCGATTCAAAATGATACCCGACTCATTTATCTTGCTAGTCCGGATCCCTATGAAAAAGACCGGCTGATCAAAATCCATTCTGTAATCAAGGAAACGACCAATCATCAATATATCATCGGCGGGTCGCTTCCGCCTTCAACTGTGACAAGCAAAGATTGTTTATTACCGATGACTGACGATCCGGACTTCCATGTTTTAGAGTACATTCTGCCGCTGCAGATCATTTCATCGCGGATTCCCTACAAGCTGGGCATCAATCCTTTCCTTGCTGCGGATCCTCAATTCCATAAAAAAGCGGGAAGCAAGCTAGTTACTTCGTAATTCCATCTGAAGAAATACGAATTCCTGGATATTTATGGTAAAATGATTTCAGATAGAGAGTTGAGGAACACCATGGCAAAGAAACAGCTTCAATATCAGAAGATTGAAGAGTATATCATTAAACAAATCAAACACGGAAAAGTTCATCGCGGAGATAAGCTTCCTTCTGAAAACGAGCTGTGCGCGCAGTTTAACGTCAGCCGAATGACTGTGAATAAAGCGCTGACTCACCTTTCTGATCAGGAATACATCGAACGGATTCCAGGCAAGGGCAGCTTTGTACGCGGGCCGAGAATCGAACGGAAAATACCAGAAATGCTTTCCTTTTCCGAAGAACACCGGCGCGCTGGAATTAAAACAGAAGCTAAACTGCTTCAGTATTCCGTCATCTGCGCGAAAGAAGTTCCGGAAATCATGGAGAAGCTCGGCCTCAAAGAGAATGATTTTATCCATTATTTTATCAGACTGCGCTTAGGTGATGGAAAACCGATGGCCGTCAGTTATAATTACATTTCTGTTGTCAAAGTGCCGTATCTGGATATTACTTATCTGGAAAAGTCACTGTATCAGTATTTAGAAGAAAAATTGAATTTACAGCTGGCTTACAATGATACGACTATCAGCGTCGTCATGCCGAGCAAGGAAATCCTAAAGGCATTAGAAATGAGCGAGAAACGGGACGTCGTCCTCAGTACGCATATTTCGTATCTCACTGACAATACGCCGTTTGAATACACGGAAACTTATTACCACGCAGATCAATATTCATTCCGCTACCAATGTTATCGTCAGGAGAAATAAAAAAAAAAGATCGGGTAGGAAGCTAAGGAAGCCGATTCTTCCTTAGCTTAGCTCCTCCCACACCACCGGAGATGCCGTTCGGCGTCCGGCGGTTCAAAGTACCAACGTGGTTTGTTGAAATGCAT
>JAETOX010000009.1 GCA_021771575.1 Bacteroides sp.
TTTCATTTTTCTTTTTCTTGAGTTTTTTGAGCTTGCGTTTGTTCTCTTCGATTTTTGTGTTTTTAGGAGCCGAAACCGTCTCTACCTGGATTTTTTCATCCTGGCGATGAATCCTTTTCCGTTTTTTCCGGATATCGTTTTCTTCGTCGCTTTTAGCCGTAGCGTCGGCGTCGGCATTAGGTGCCGTTTCCGTTTTAGCTGCTCCTGCAAAAGGTTTGTTTACTTTTCTTTGTTCGCGGCGATCCCGTTCTCTTTCCTGTTTGCTTTTCTTCGGCGGTCTCGTCCGTTGGTTAATGGCATCCAAATCGATCGTACCTACCACTTTTACTTCTTTCAAAGCCGGCTGTGCTAATTTGAAAGGTACATTTTCCGGCATGGGTTGTGGTTGACTTTCTGCTGTTTCTTGCACTGTATTTTCTTCTTCTGCCGTTTCTTCTTCTTCCTCTATTTCAAAATGCTTTTCCGGAAGCGCTTCTATTACTGCTTGTTCTGCCACTTCCGCCTCTTTTTCCTGTACAGGCTCTTCCTCTTCTTTCTCTTTAGGTACTTGTACGGATGTTGGGGTTTTCTTTTCCGGATTCAGATCGATACGGTCGATAATTTTAATTTTATTTTCCAGTTTTACTTCGTCTTTTACAGAAATGAATTCGTCCTCTTCAGCGGTTTCTTCTGCTCCTGAGGAAACATTTCCGGCATTATCGATAGAAACTGTTTCTTTTTTCTTTCTGCTATTTTTTAAGTCTACCAGACTGGATTCTTTCTTCACTTGACTATCGGAAGAAAATTCTTTTGCGATCAGGGCATAATCTTCATCCGTCAGTTTAGCATTAGGGTCGGAGGATATATTAATCCCCTTACTGTGTAGGAATTCCACAATGGTGGACAGGCCTACATTAAATTCTCGGGCTATTTTACTTAATCTTACTGCCATATTATTAATTTGTAGATTTCAGACTTACGATCGGAATTCGATCATAAATCAAAAATTACCGGTGCATTTTTATTCTTCGAATTCCGCCTTTAAGATATGGAGAACTTCCCGGATCGTTTCGATTTCCAGATCGGTTCTGCTTTCCAATTCTTCCTCACTCAATTCCAGTACGCTTTTAGCCGTATCGCAACCGACACGTTTCAGCTCGTCGATAATCCATCCTTCGATTTCATCACCGAATTCATCCAGATTGACATCTTCTTCCTGTTCCTGATTCAGTTCCCGATAAACGTCAATGTCATATCCTGTCAGTTGGCTGGCTAATTTAATGTTCAAACCTCCTTTACCGATAGCCAGGGATACTTCTTCCGGATCCAGATAGACATTGGCTTTTTTATTTTTCTCGTCGATTTCGATGTTTTTGATCTTCGCCGGATTTAATGCCCGGGTAATATAAAGTTGTAAATTATTCGTATAATTGATCACATCGATATTTTCGTTCCGCAATTCCCGGACAATACCGTGGATACGGGATCCCTTCATACCGACACAAGCACCTACCGGATCGATCCTGTCGTCGTATGATTCGACGGCAACTTTTGCTCTTTCACCGGGTACCCGGACAACATTTTTGATGGTAATCAGACCATCAAATATTTCCGGAACTTCGTTTTCAAACAATCTTTCCAGAAATACAGGAGAGGTGCGGGAGAGGACGATATAAGGATTCGAATTGCGCATTTCTACCCGAATCACCACCGCTTTTATCGAATCACCTTTTTTGAAAAAATCTGTGGGAATCTGTTCCTGCTTGGGAAGAATCAATTCGTTACCTTCGTCGTCCAGGATAAGCATTTCCTTTTTCCATACCTGGTAAACTTCGCCGAGGATGATCTGGCCTACCTTGTCTTTATATTTGTTGTAAATATTATCTTTCTCTAATTCCAAAATTCTGGCCGATAGATTCTGACGTAAAGCCAGAACAGAACGACGGCCGAAATCCTTGAATTTCACTTCATCGGTCACTTCTTCGCCGATTTCATAATCTTCATCAATTTTTTTGGCTTGAGTGAGACTAATCTCTGAATTCGGATTTTCCAGCTTATCGTCTTCTACTACTGTCCGGTTTCTCCAGATTTCCAGGTCTCCTTTGTCGATGTTGATGATAATATCGAAATTTTCATCTGTACCATATTTTTTCAGTAGCATATTTCTGAAAATATCTTCCAGTACTCTCATCAACGTTGCACGGTCTATATTCTTGAATTCTTTAAATTCAGCGAACGAATCGATCAAATTAATATTTTCCATTTCAACTTTTTAGCTTTTATTATAGATAGTTTTTTTAGCTTTATATCCGTCTTTATACCTCGCTCAGAATTCCACGATATCCCTGATTTCTTTGATGTCTTTTCGGGGAATATTTCTTTCGATTTTTACCAATTGTTTTTTCCGCGTGCCTTCTATTGTTTTTTTTTCTTCATATTCAATACTAATTTGTTCGGCATCGAAAGCTGTCATGATACCGGAAAATTTCGTATTATCGCCTAATTTGATCTCGACTTTTTTGCCCAGATTCTTCTGGTATTGTCCTTCCACTTTGAAAGGATAGCCAATACCGGCACTGGAAACCGTCAATTCGAAATCTTCCGTTTCCCGGTCGAGGTGTTCCTCTATTTCGCGGCTGATAGCCATACAGGTTTGTATATTGACGCCTTGCATGGCATCGACGAAAACACCGATCACATTTTCTTTAGAGATGTTCAATTCTACAAGAAACACTTGATGGGATTCCAGAATAGGTACTATGATGTTTTTTATGTCCTCTGTTTTCATACCTTCTTTTTGTGTGATACAAAATAGAGGGGACCCACGTCCCCTCTATTTGGCCTAAAACCATTGCAAAGATACTAATAATTATCGAACTACAAAATATTCTGACAGAGAAAACGATAAAATGAAACATCTTCGCAATATTTTTACGAGTTACAAATAAAATTTGTAAGTTTGCCGAAATTTTAGAAATATGGAATTCAAGGCAAAAGATATCGCTGCTCTGCTACAAGGTGTAGTGGAGGGCGACGGTGAAGTGCTGGTAAACAATGTATCGAAGATCGAAGAAGGGAAGCCGCATACGCTGGCCTTTCTGGCGAATCCTAAATACGAACAGTATATTTATACAACCGAAGCTTCTGTGGTTTTGGTTAATCATGATTTTTTGCCATCACAAATAGTGCCTTGCACCTTGATTAGGGTTCCTTCTGCTTATGAAGCGATAGCCGTTTTATTACGTATGTATGAAAACATGCGTCCTCAGCCTTGCGGAATAGAGCAACCTGCTTATATTGCTGATGGAGTGGAAATGGGGGAAGCTCCTTATATCGGCGCTTTTGCTTATATCGGAAAGGGCGTGAAAATCGGAAATCATGTAAAGATATATCCTCAGGCCTATATCGGGGACGGAGTGACCATTGGAGATCACACTACCATTTATGCCGGAGTAAAAATTTATCATGGTTGTGTGATCGGTAGTGATTGTACGATTCATGCCGGCACCGTGATTGGTGCGGATGGTTTTGGGTTTGCTCCCAGTGGGGAAGGGTATAATAAAGTAGCTCAAATTGGAAATGTTGTGCTCGAAGATCAGGTGGAAATCGGAGCAAATGCCTGTATCGACCGGGCTACCATGGGATCTACACGGATAAAGAAAGGTGTGAAATTGGATAATTTGGTGCAGATTGCTCACAATGTGGTGGTGGGTGAGAATACCGTTATGGCTGCTCAGTGTGGGGTGGCCGGTACAACCAAAGTGGGTGCTCACTGTATGTTCGGCGGACAAGTGGGAATTGCCGGTCATTTGAAGATAGAAGATAAGACAATGCTTGCTGCGCAAACGGGAGTGACCAATAATGTGGCTGAAGGATCGGTGTTCATGGGGGCTCCTGCTTTCGATGCTTCAAAATATCGGAAATGTTATGTGCTGTTCAGAAAATTGCCTGAACTTTACGGACAACTCCGGGATTTGGAAAAAGAAATACAAACATTAAAGTCTAAACAATAATGTCAGTTAAACAAAACACTTTAAAAGGAGAGTTTTCATTAAAAGGAAAAGGTTTGCATACCGGAAAAGAAGTTTGCGCAACCTTTAAGCCGGCAGACCAAAATACCGGCTGTGTCATTGTAAGAACAGATCTGGAGACACCGGTGGAAATTCCGGCTATCGCTAAATATGTAGAATTGGTCGACCGGGCCAGTTGTTTACAAAAAGACGGAGCGCGTGTTTATACCTTGGAACATGCGATGGCTGCTTTATATGGCTGTGGTATCGATAATTGTCGGATTGAGCTGGAAGGAGAAGAGTTTCCTATATTGGACGGAAGTGCCCGTTATTATGTCGAAAAAATAGCAAAAGTGGGGATTGTCGAGCAGGCGGCTGAGCGTCGTTTTTTTATAGTGAAAAGGAAAATGGAATTTTACTGCGAGGCTACCGATACCCGTATCACACTTTTGCCGGATGAAAACTACCATATCAATACAGTAGTTGCATATGATTCTCCCTATTTGTCAATGCAATATGCTTCTTATGCTGAGGGTGAAACAGATTTTGCCCGGGAGATCGCTCCTTGCCGTACTTTTGTTTTTCTGCGTGAAGTAGAAAATCTGCTGAATAACAATTTGATCAAAGGAGGGGATTTAAGTAATGCCATCGTGATCGTAGACCGTAAAATGGAACAGACGGAAGTAGAGCGTCTTGAGAAATTGTTCGGTTATGAAGGCATGGAAATCCATGAAGGAATATTGAACAACCTCGAACTTACTTTCGATAATGAGCCTGCTCGGCATAAATTACTCGATATGATGGGTGATCTGGCCTTATGCGGTTGTTTTATCAAAGGTCGTGTGATCGCTGAAAAACCGGGACATAAAGCCAATACTTCAATGGCAAAGATGATTTATAAAGAAATAATAGCTGAAGAACGGGAAGATGCTTATCCTGCAGACTTGGATCTGGCCTCCGAACCTTTGATGGATATCAACAAAATCCGGACCCTGTTACCTCACCGCCCTCCTTTCCTGTTGGTAGATAAAGTTTTCAAGGTGACCGAAAATATGGTGATTGGTTGTAAGAATGTGACCATGAACGAACCTCATTTTGTCGGTCATTTCCCGGATGAACCCGTTATGCCGGGGGTACTGATCGTAGAAGCGATGTCGCAGTGCGGAGGTATTCTGGTATTGAGTGGTGTCCCGGATCCGGAAAATTATTCCACCTATTTCATGAAAATCGATGGTGTGAAATTCCGGAATAAAGTGGTACCTGGAGATACGCTGGTTTTTAAATTAATCACGACAGCGCCTATAAAGCGGGGGATTGTTCAGATGAAAGGATTTGCTTTTGTAGGTAAAAAACTGGTTTGTGAAGGAGAATTTATGGCTCAGGTAGCAAAAACCAAAAACTTATAGTTATATTTGTCAGCTGAATTTTCAAAGATAACTTAGTTATTCATTAAATAATAGACGAATGAAACAACCGTTAGCATATGTTCATCCGGAAGCTCAGGTTGCTGATAATGTGGTGGTGGAGCCTTTTGTGACGATCGATAAAAATGTGGTGATAGAAGAAGGTACGCGGATCGGATCGAATGTAACGATTCTGGAAGGTGCGCACATTGGTAAAAATTGTAAAATTTTTCCGGGAGCAGTAATCGCCGCTGTACCTCAGGATCTGAAATTTAGAGGAGAAAAAACCATTGTAAAAATTGGAGATAATACAACCATTCGCGAATGTGTTACTGTTAACCGGGGAACTGCTGCCAAAGGCGTTACCCAGATCGGCAACAATTGTTTGATTATGGCTTATGCGCATATCGCCCACGATTGTGCGATCGGCAACAATTGTATTATAACCAATGCCTGTCAGCTGGCTGGAGAAGTGGTTGTGGATGATTTTGCCATCTTAGGAGGAATGACTGCTGTACATCAGTTTTGTCATATCGGAAAACATGTCATGATACAGGGGGGATCATTGATTGGAAAAGATGTTCCTCCCTATGTGAAAGCCGGACGTTTGCCCCTTTCTTATGTAGGAGTGAATTCCATCGGTTTACGTCGACGTGAATTTACCAACGAAAAAATTAACGAAATTCAGGATATTTATCGGATCCTGTTCCAATCGGGTCTCAATGTTTCCGATGCTATTGAGCGAATCGAGGCGGAAATGCCTGCTTCTAAGGAACGGGATGAGATCATTATGTTCGTTCGCAACAGTAAGCGGGGAATAATGAAAGGTTACCTCGGGTAATTGACGATTGTCACCAGATAAAACGAAAAGTGAAAATGCAGAAGTATATGCTGCTTTTTCACTTTTCTTTTCCTATTTTTAATACTTCCGTATGAATATGAATTTCATTATTAAAAATTAAGAATAGATCTGATGAAATTAGATCGGGCAGATGCAATCAGAATATATGAGAGACTAGCATATATCCTTAGATCGATAAATTATATTAAAACAAAAGCCCTGGCGTAAAGACTTATTGTCGGCCAGGGCTTTTTAGAGTTCAGCTATATTGTTATAGTTTCGGTCCTGCAGTTACCAAGGCTTTGCCGGCTTCGTTGCCTTCGAATTTTTTGAAATTCTTGATGAAGCGTTCGGAAAGGTCTTTTGCTTTTTCTTCCCATTGGCTGGCTGTTTCGTAAGTGTCGCGAGGATCGAGGATATTCGGATCTACTCCCGGTAATTCGGTCGGTACCGTAAAGTTGAAATACGGAATGGTCTTCGTCGGAGCTTTATCGATAGAACCGTCGAGGATTGCATCGATGATACCGCGGGTATCTTTGATAGAGATACGTTTGCCAGTTCCGTTCCATCCGGTATTCACCAAGTAAGCCTTAGCTCCTGATTTTTCCATTTTCTTTACCAATTCTTCGGCATATTTGGTCGGGTGCAAGGACAGGAAAGCAGCTCCGAAACAAGCAGAGAAAGTCGGCGTTGGTTCAGTGATTCCTCGTTCGGTACCGGCTAATTTGGCGGTAAATCCGGACAGGAAGTAGTATTTTGTTTGCTCTGGAGTCAGAATAGATACCGGAGGCAGTACGCCGAATGCATCGGCTGACAGGAAGATCACCTGCTGAGCTGCCGGACCTTTGGATATCGGTTTCACGATATTCTGGATGTGATAGATCGGATAAGATACCCGGGTATTTTCAGTCACACTCTTATCGGCAAAATCAATTTTACCCTCAGCGTCTACTGTCACATTTTCCAATAAAGCGTCACGTTTGATGGCATTATAGATGTCCGGTTCGCTTTCTTTGTCTAGGTTGATTACTTTGGCATAACAACCACCTTCGTAATTGAACACGCCTTCTTCGTCCCAGCCGTGTTCGTCATCACCGATCAACAGCCGTTTCGGGTCGGTCGATAAAGTCGTCTTACCAGTTCCGGACAGACCGAAGAAAATAGCAGTATTCTGACCGTTCAGGTCGGTATTGGCAGAACAGTGCATAGAAGCGATTCCACGCAACGGGTTCAGATAGTTCATGATAGAGAAGATACCCTTTTTCATTTCACCACCATACCAGGTGTTCAGGATAACCTGTTCTTTGGTTTTCAGATTGAAAACAGTAGCGGTTTCTGAGTTTAGGCCTAACTCTTTATAATTCTCCACTTTAGCTTTGGCAGCATTGAAAGAAACAAAATCCGGTTCGCCGTAATTTGCCAATTCTTCTTCGGTCGGACGGATAAACATGTTCTTTACGAAATGAGCTTGCCAGGCAACTTCCATAATGAAGCGAACTTTCAGGCGTGTACCTGCGTTGGCACCACAGAAAGTATCGACAACATATAATTTCTTTCCTGACAATTCTTTTACTGCTTTAGCTTTCAGATCAGCCCAGGCTTCCTCCGAACACGGTTTATTATCGTTTTTGTATTCTTCAGAAGTCCACCAAACACTGTCGGCACTGGCTTCATTTTTTACAAAAAATTTATCTTTAGGAGAACGGCCTGTATAAATACCGGTCATTACATTCACGGCCTCCAATTCGGTAACTTGACCTTTTTCATAACCGGTCAGAGACGGATCGGTTTCTGCTTCGTATAACTCTTCGTAAGAAGGATTGTGAATGATTTCTTTCACATCAGTAATGCCGTACTTGCTTAAATCTAATGTTGACATAGTAGTAAATTTATATTAAAAGTTTATTAATACTTTTTTTCCGTAATAGCAATACAAAATTAAGAAAGTTTTCTTATTAAAAATCTTCTGAGACTTATTAAAGATCCTATTTAACATTTATTAAATATTAAAACGATAGCGTTCGGCGACTAGTTGGACGTATTTGTCTTCGTATGTCCGGGTGACCACAGTTAGGAAAAAATCCCGGGTTATCAGGCTGTCTTCTTTATTTATAATACGATGACGAGCTAGGGCGGAGAGAGTTGCCAATTGCAGAAACGGGAGATTTGTATCCAGCCATGCTGAGGCAGTTTCTGCCAGGTCAGGGTGTTTGTAAAGATATAGAGAGCCCAGATAACCGGCTATCTCGAAATTAAGGCAGGAATAGATTAATTGCGTAATTTTTTCTTTATTCATTTCCGTCGGAAATAGCAAGCAAGCCATAATTTGTTCCTCTCTGCGCTGGCAATTCCATAATAACAAAGCCAGTGATTCGTCAGGCTGATAAGTTGAAGCCAGGTTTTTCAAGGAAACATAACTCGCTCCGATTTGTTTATCAGAGTCGGCTCCAATTTCACGGAGGCTGTCGATTGTTCCGCCACTTTGCAATCGCTGAATCCGACGGAGAATTTCCTGAAAAAGGGTTTCGGTATGTTTATTTATAATACGAATCTTCATATTCAATTTATTTGCTGGTAAGCACATATCCTAAGCCGGCAAAAAGTATGCCTAAAATGACACTTAGGCCGATATTCAGGAAAAAAATTAGATAAGCTTTGGTGGTAAGCAACTGAAAGTTTTCCATTGAAAAGGTAGAAAAAGTGGTGAAACTGCCACAAAAACCGACGGCAAGCAAAAACCGATAGGCAGAGCTTCCCTGATGGGCAAAAAGTCCGCTCAGCAAGCCGATCAAAAAGCAACCTGTCATATTGATCAGGAAAGTGCCAAAAGGAAAAGAACCCTGAAAAAACAACTTGACTCCCTCTGTGAGTAAATAGCGGGAAACTCCTCCCAACAGAGAACCGAGACCAACAAGAAAAACATTTTGCCACATAGTCGATTTTTTTTGCAAATTAAAAAAATTAAGTTCAGATAAAGAAATAGAAGGTGTAACTAAATCCTCTTTTCTGCGTTTATAATCCCATACATTGAATGAAGTTTAATTAAAATTATTGTTATGGCTGCTAATATTGGTTTAAACGAAGGAATGGTCAAAGCGAGCAAGAATGTCCTCAATAACTTGTTGGCCGATCACTTTGTTCTTCTGGCGAAAACATGGAATTATCACTGGAATGTCAAAGGAGTCAGTTTTCATTCCTATCACATTTTTATGGAAGAATTATATAATGGATTGATTGAAGATATTGATGCTATTGCCGAGCGCATCCGTTCCCTGGATGAACGGCCCCTCGGATCCCTTGCTGGTTATCTGGAACATAATCGTATTAAAGAACATTGTGAAGCTGACCCTTTGCCAGAAGCCAAGCAAATGCTGGCGATCCTAAGTAAAGATAATGACACCCTCATCCGTGAAATCCGCAAGGATATTGAACAGCTGGAAAAAGAAGAAGATACCGAAGATGCTGGTACGACTAACTTCCTCGAAGATATGATCGAAAAGAAAGAGAAAACAGCCTGGATGATCAGGGCCTATCTGGAAAAATAAAATTTCCCGAAATATCGAAAATGTCGAAACAATCGAAAACGTTGAAAAGGCTTGGTCCTTTTTGACGTTTTCGACTATTTTTATATATCTACCTCCGATACCCTTATAATCGGTTAGGTAAAGAGAAAAAAAACTTGCTGTAGACCTGACTAAGCGGAGCTAGCAAATAGCTATAATAGAATGTTCTGATAAAATGTATGGGGACACCTGTATCAATATTGGATGTATTCTCACAAAAACATTGGTGAATCAGGATTCTCCACTTCCCCTCTTCTGGGATCGGAGGGGAAGTGGGGAGTTATTTTTTATGTAAGAGGACGATATTTTCGACATGGTGTGTATGTGGAAACATGTCAACGGGTTGTACGGCCATCACTTCATAAGCCACGTCCAGCAACTGAAGATCACGGGCTTGTGTTGCCGAATTACAGCTTACATAAACGATTCGCTCAGGTGAAGCATCGAGAATTGTTTGTACAACCCCCGGGTGCATACCTGCACGGGGAGGATCAGTAATGATGACGTCGGGCCGGCCATGTTCGGCAATAAACTCTGCATTCAGAATGTCCTTCATATCTCCGGCATAAAAAGATGTATTTTGGATACCATTGATGACAGAGTTGACTTTTGCATCCTCAATAGCTTCCGGTACATATTCGATACCGACTACTTTTGCAGCTTGGCGGGCGACGAAATTGGCAATCGTCCCTGTTCCCGTATAGAGGTCGTAAACCGTTTCCCGGCCTGTTAAACCGGCTAAGTTGCGGGTTTGGCTATATAGATTATAAGCTTGCTCGGAATTTGTCTGATAGAATGATTTAGGACCTATTTTGAATTTCAACCCTTCCATTTCCTCGAAAATGTGATCCTGGCCCCGATAGCAGATAATTTTCTGATCGGTGAGGTTGTCATTTAATTTCTCATTAATAACATACATCAGCGAGGTAATCTGTGGAAACCGACTGGCTAACTGATCGAGTAGGGCTTCCCGGACAGGGCGGTCTTCGTGACCGAAAGCCAGTATGACCATATTTTCTCCGGTCGAAGCAGTACGGATAATCAGGGTCCGTAAGAATCCTCGTTGCTCTCGGATATTGTAAAAACTAAGTCCGTTTTCAAGGGCGTACTCCCGGATAAAATTACGGATTTCGTTGGAAGGTTCTCCTTGTAGGCAGCAATGTTCAATGTCGACCACTTTGTCGAAAAAGCCGGGTACGTGGAAACCGATAGCAGGGTTACGCTCAATGTCTGTTCCTTGGGCGATTTCTTCGCGGGTCAGAAAACGCTTGTCGGAAAAAGTAAATTCCAGTTTGTTGCGATAATAAAACCGGTTTTCGGCTCCGATAATCGGAGAGAGATTCTGTAATTTTACTTTCCCGATACGCTGGAGATTATCGACGATTTCCTGTTGTTTGAATTCCAACTGTTTTTCGTATGGCAGATTCTGCCATTTACATCCTCCGCAAATCCCGAAATGGGGACAGGATGGTTGGATGCGTAAATCCGAAAGCCGTTGGGTACAGACAACGAAGCCTTCCATGAAATTTTTTCTTTTGCGGGTAACCTGAACGTCTACAATGTCGCCCGGGACAGTATTCGGTACGAACAGGACTTTATCGTCTACATAGGCAATCGATTTGCCTTCTGCTGCGATTTTTTGTATTTCGATATTTTCCAGTAATGGTTTTTTACCTCTTGCCATGTAAAATTGTGCTGATAAATTATTGATTTGGAACAGATAGGAGTTTTAAAAGTTCGGCTACCCCTTCGGAAGCACCTTTTTCAAGCAGGTGGAAGCCATGCCGCCGGGCTTCTGCCGGAATCTTTGGATCGATGACGAATACAGGAATACCTGCCGGTGCATAATGAAGCAGACTGGCAGCCGGATAAACAGCCAGCGAAGTACCGATGATGACAAAAATGTCTGCTTGGCGTACCAGTTCCGTTGCCGGCTCGATGTTGGGAACAGCTTCCCCGAAGAACACCACATGAGGACGCATCAGGGAACCGTCTTCACAACGCGTTCCCGGTTTTAGTTCCCAGCTGTCCAGATCATAGATCAGCTCAGGATTCTTGCTGCTTCGTACTTTCTTTAATTCACCGTGAAGGTGTAGCACCTGCCGGCTACCGGCCCGTTCGTGCAGGTCGTCTATGTTTTGCGTGATGATCTGCACATCGAAATATTTTTCGAGTTTGGCTAGCCCGAGATGGCCGGCATGGGGCTGGGCTTCGTAAAGCTGTTTCCGGCGTTGATTATAAAAATCGTTCACTAATTCAGGATTGCGCTCCAACGCTTCCGGCGTGCAGACATCTTCGATCCGATAGTTTTCCCATAACCCGTCACTATCCCGGAAAGTCTTGATTCCGCTTTCGGCACTCATGCCGGCACCTGTTAATATAACCAGTTTCATACGTTTAGCCTTTTTCTTGCTGGGGATTAAACTTTAAGGTTTCATTTCCGTACCCCCTGCTATCAAAAAATAGGGAGGATCTCTGGGAAATATATTGGCAACAAAGGTAGTAAAACTTCCGCTAATAAAGACACTCCTACTATTTTGATCATTGTCTCTTCTTTTTTTGTTGTGAATTTTATGTATTCCCTTCCTCTTTTTAGCAATATTTAGGCATATCTGGGTTTATCTTTAAATTGAATTAAATTTCTTTTGTAAAAGATTTTGAAGGAAGTATAGAAATAAATAAATTGCTTGCGGAATGTAAAATGAATTCAAGATTATGGAAAAGATTTTGACATATTTGTCGTTAATGCTTGGATGTTTGATAATACTGCTGGGCCAGGAGGGCTTTGCGCAGAAAGTCGGAAAAGATACCCTGAAGGTGACAGAAAGTGACCATCGCGAGGCCGAAGCTTTATTGACAAAAGAAAGGCAGGTTGCCATGGAACGGAAAGCTTTGGAAGCTTTATACGATGCTACTGCTGGCGAAAAATGGAAGAATAATAAAAATTGGCTGAGTGATAAACCCCTAAGCGAATGGTACGGCATCCATCGGAATTACGATGATGGAAAACTGTCGGTTTATTTAACCGACAATGGTTTGAAGGGAACACTTCCGGCTGCTCTTTTCGAGTTGGAATCCCTGTCAGTTTTAAACTTGGATAGGAACCAGCTGGAAGGAAAATTGCCTCTGGAAATCGGAAAGTGTAAAGACTTGACATATTTGTCCTTGAGGGATAATCGGCTTGTCGGTAATATTCCTGCTGAAGTGGGGAAATTATCACAATTGGTTTTCCTGGATTTATCCTGCAATCGCTTGGATGGTTCTTTGCCACCAGAGATTGGGCAATTGAGAAATTTGGGTAACCTTTCTTTGGAGCATAACCAATTTCGTGGAGCAATACCCGAAGAAATTACCTTTTTGAAAAAACTGAATCAACTCATCTTATCCAATAACCAGTTTACCGGAAAAATACCTTCTGGTTGGGAAAAAATAGAAAAACTGTCAAATATCAATCTGAGCCATAATTATTTAAGTGGACAGATACCAGAGAGCATGGCCGATTTATTGTATTTGCATACGTTAAGTCTCACCGGTAATCGATTGACTGGCACCATTTCCGAAGGTTTCGGTGAATTGCGAAGTTTGCGAAAGCTGGATTTATCTGATAATCGGTTGACAGGCCCTATACCTGCCGCATTGTTTTCTCTGCCTGAACTTTATAACCTACAATTGTATAATAATTTGTTGACCGGAGCGATACCGTGGGAGATTGGTCAAGCAGGTAAATTACGCTACTTGAATCTGACCGGTAATCGGTTGACCGATACCTTGCCTGGATCGATTGGACGATTGGAAAATTTGTATTTCTGCGATTTGGGCAAAAACAAACTAACCGGAAAGATTCCACCCGAGATAGGGAAATTAAAGAATTTAACTCGTTTAGAATTATGGGAAAATCAGTTGTCGGGAAGCGTTCCGGCAGAGATTGGAAACCTAACCAATCTGACTTATTTGGGAATGAGCGATAACCGTTTATTTGGCGAACTTCCTGCGACCTTGAGTAATTTGAAATGCTTGGAAAATTTATATGCCCAGAATAATTATTTTTCCGGTAGTCTGCCTCCGGGCTTGGGCAAACTATCAAAACTGACACTTATTAATTTACGTGGAAATAGATTTACCGGCACCATCCCGGTAGAATGGGGGGAATTAAGTAGCCTACGTGAGTTATATTTGAGTGGGAATCAATTAAATGGAATATTGCCTGAAGAAATCGGGCAATGGTCTAAAATCAAATACCTTTATTTGGAACGAAATCAATTACAAGGAAACCTGCCTGCCACTATAGGAAATCTGCTCTTTTTAGAACGGTTGAATTTACAAAATAATCGCTTATCCGGTAAGTTACCTGAAGAGTTCGGAAACTTGGAAAACTTGGATTTTGCAAATTTCCAGAATAATCGCCTGACAGGATTACCAGAAAACATGGGAGGTTTGAGGCGTTTGGTCGAATTGAATTTGGCAGACAACTGTTTGCAGGGGACTATTCCGGAAAGTATCGGAGGGATGGTGAATTTAAGATTGTTGGTCCTAGCGGAAAATCAATTATCCGGTGCATTGCCGGCTACCATTGGCCAGCTTGAAAGTTTAGAAGGTCTGTTTTTGACAGCGAATCAAATCAGCGGTTCTTTGCCAGAGACGATCGGACAATTGAGGAATCTGAAAAAACTGATTTTGGACGACAATAAATTTACCGGTGCATTGCCGGAATCGATCGGGGATTTGCAGCAGTTGCAAGTGTTGAGGGCACGGAAAAATCAATTTTCTGGCGTCTTGCCTTCCAGTATCGGTTATCTGAGGAATTTGGAGATACTCGATTTAGGGGCTAATGAGCTGACAGGTGAGATTCCGGCAGAAATAGGTGAACTAGATAGACTCAAATGGTTATTCTTGTACACAAACAATTTACAGGGAGAAATTCCTCCGGAGTTGGGAAATTTGGGAAAATTGGAAACACTGGGGTTGAGTTCCAATAAATTGACTGGTAAAATTCCTCCAGAGCTGGCCAATATGCGCGCTCTGGAAGAATTGTTGTTGGGATGGAACGATTTGACAGGTCCTATCCCTGCCGAATTGGGGGATTTGACGAAATTGACGAAATTGGATTTAATATATAATGAAATGTCAGGTAGTATTCCTCCGGAATTGGGAAATTTGAAACATTTGAAACAATTACGATTGACTGAAAATCATTTCACCGGCTCTATCCCGGATGAATTATTCCGTTTACCTGAACTAAAAGAAATTCATTTGAGAAATAACCTGCTGAAAATAGACTGGGATAAAATCCGGCAGCATGAGGTTTGGGGAAAAATGCCACAAGATTCTTTTAAACAACGCCAATTGAAGTAAAGGACGAATAGGTCGGTATCCGACTGTATATTTTTATGCTGACGGCTCTGCTGGCTTCGGCTGCTGACATGATTTTGTACGGATCGTCATCTGGGTGCATATATGACAACCAGGCAAGGCGGTCCGTTTTCATCGCTTCGAGCCATTGGTCCTTCTGGTTGTCGGGGAAGACGAAAATGAGCATATTGCCCCCAATATCCATAGCCTGTAGCAGTAAATTTTGTGTTTAAGGTATATACCCTATCTACAAAGCTCCTACCAATAGGGGCCCAATAGGGGCCCAATGCCGTATGAATAACTGAGAGCCGGCCTATTGGATTGCTATTGGGGTGCTAATGGGGCAGAGATGGTAGAAACCTTATATAAACCTTCTATCTTGTTTATTTTGAACAGGTTCGTGGAAACATCTCTTTTTGATACGCAACAATGAGGATTTAAAAGAATCTGAAGTAGAAGCAAATCTCTTGAAAACGGAGACTTCAAAAGGATGTTTTATCCGATTCAACTGTTGAGTGTACCAATATCAATGAACGATTCATTTCTAGTGAACCAAATTTGTTTAATTTTATTCCTCCACTTTTTAATGGATTGTAGTGAACATGGATAATAAACGGGTGGCATGACACAAAAAAGAAGGCATCCTTTTCAGATACCTTCTTCTTCTTCTAATTTATTTATCTTTTTTTATTTCAATTCTGCCAACTGCGATTCAAGGGCTGCGATTTTGGCTTCGGCGTCGGCTTGTTTTTTGCGTTCATTGGCCACAACCTGTGCCGGCGCTCCATTGACGAATTTCTCATTACTGAGCTTTTTCATCACCGAGTTCAAGAAACCACGGGTATAATTGAGTTCTTCTTCCAGTTTGGTTTTTACCTCTCCCATATTGACTTGTCCGGTGGCAGGAATGAAATATTCCACTGTATCAACAATAAAACTCCATGCGTCTTTCACAGCTTCGGTAACCGTTTCCTGATTACTGATATTACCCATTTTGCCAATGATACTGGCGAAATCTTCTGGGTAGCGCTCATTCTGTTTTATCTTTAATTCCAGAACATCTTTGAATGCCACATTATTCTGCTTCCGGATATTCCGGATTCCTACGATCACATTTTTCACTGCTTCGAAACGGTTCAGTAAATGCTCGTCGTAGGGGTGGACTTGTGGGAGCTTCGAAACCATGATACTTTCATTGGCTTGACGGGCTTGCAGGTTTTGCCAGATTTCCTCGGTGATAAATGGCATAAACGGATGAAGCAATTGCAGGAGTTGTTCGAAAATCCGGATGGTCTGTTCATAAGTAGTTCGGTCGATAGGTTGTCCATAAGCCGGTTTGATGACTTCCAGCAACCAGGAAGAGAATTCGTCCCGGAAAGTAGTATAAACGGTCATCAATGCTTCTGAAATCCGATATTGGTCAAACTGAGCGTTCAAAGTTTCTGTCACTTTATTCAATAAATGGCTGAACCATTCCAAGGCCAAACGGGAATGGTCAGGCTGGGGCTTCTCGGCCACTTTCCACGATTTCACCAGTTTGAAGGCATTCCACATTTTAGTGGTGAAATTACGTCCTTGTTCCGGCAGGCTTTCGTCAAAAAGCAGGTCTCCGCCTGCAGGGGCACACAATAACATACCCACCCTTACTCCGTCGGCACCGTATTTGTCGATCAGTTCCAGCGGGTCAGGAGAATTCCCTAAAGATTTGGACATTTTCCGTCCCAGTTTGTCGCGGACAATACCAGTGAAGTAAACATTCCGGAATGGCATCTTGCCTTCGTATTCATAGCCGGCCATAATCATTCGAGCCACCCAGAAGAATATAATATCCGGGCCGGTAACCAGATCGTTAGTCGGGTAATAATAGCTAATTTCCGGGTTTCCGGGATGGTTTATTCCATCGAACAGTGAAATCGGCCATAACCAGGAAGAGAACCAGGTATCCAGGCAATCTTCCTCCTGCCGGAGATCGGCAAAGGTTAAATCGGGATTACCGCTTTTTTCCCGGGCTAGCAAAAGCGCTTCCTGCTCGTTTGCAGCAACCACATATCCGCCTTTGGGAAGATACCAGGCCGGAATCCGGTGTCCCCACCACAATTGTCGGCTGATACACCAGTCTTTGATGTTTTCCATCCAGTGACGATAGGTATTTTTGAATTTAGCCGGGAAAAACCGAATCTCGTCTTTCAGTACTGGTTCTAAAGCAATCTTAGCCAGGTGTTCCATTTTTAGGAACCATTGCATGGACAATTTGGGTTCGATAGGAACATTTGTTCGTTCCGAAAAACCTACATTGTTTATGTAAGGTTCCACTTTTTCCAGCAGGCCGGCCACTTCCAGGTCTTTTTCGATTTGGCGGCGAACCTCGAAACGATCCATACCAACATATAAACCGGCAGCTTCACTGATCGTTCCGTTATCATTGAAAATATCGATGGAAGGCAAGTGATATTTTTCTCCGAGCATATAGTCGTTCACATCATGAGCTGGAGTGACTTTCAGGCAGCCGGTACCGAATTCGATATCTACATATTCATCTTCAATCACAGGGATCGTTCGGTTTACCAGCGGAACGATCACTTTCTTGCCTCGTAAATGCTGATTCTTCGGGTCCTTCGGATTGATACACATAGCGGTATCTCCCATGATGGTTTCCGGACGGGTCGTTGCAACGATGGCGTAACCATCTTCTCCTTCAATCTGATAACGTAAATAGTAGAGTTTGCTGTGTTCTTCTTTATATACCACTTCTTCGTCCGAAAGAGCAGTAAGCGCTTGCGGATCCCAATTAACCATTCGTACTCCCCGGTAAATCAGTCCTTTTTTGTAAAGGTCTACGAATACTTTCAAAACACTTTCGCTCCGCAGTTCGTCCATGGTGAATGCAGTTCGCTCCCAATCACAAGAAGCGCCCAGGCGTTTCAGTTGTTTCAGGATGATCCCACCATGTGTATGTGTCCAGTCCCATGCATGCTGAAGGAATTCTTCCCGTGTGAGATCGGTTTTCTTGTTTCCCTCATGCTGTAATTTTGCTACAACTTTGGCTTCCGTGGCGATAGAGGCATGGTCGGTTCCTGGTACCCAACAGGCATTTTTCCCCAACAAACGGGCCCGACGTACCAAAGCGTCCTGAATCGTATTGTTCAGCATGTGCCCCATGTGGAGCACCCCGGTGACGTTAGGAGGCGGAATGACGATGCAGTAAGGTTCTCTGCTGTTATCCACTTCCGAATGAAACAAGTTATGATCCATCCAGTACTTGTACCATCTCTCTTCGCTTTCTTTGGGATTGTAATTTGTAGCAATCATGCCTTCAATGTTAGATTTTTGACTTTAGATTTTAAATGGCCTTTGTCGGATTTAAAGTTTACACCTGACAATAAAAAAGCTGCCGGAGCAGCTTCTTGTTATTCTTCTTTTCTGAGTCGTCTTCCCTTTTTCTTTTGGGCTTCCATGGAAGCTTCCAGGTCTGCTTTCTGCATGCTGCCGTCATAATCGCAGATATATTTGTCGATCAGAATTCGTCCGCAATATTCGCAGACAATGATTTTTTTCCGCGAACGGATATCCAACTGACGCTGTGGCGGGATTTTATTGAAACATCCTCCGCAAGCGTCCCGGTCGACGGTGACGACTGCCAGACCGTTACGGGCATTGTCCCGGATTTTCCGGTAAGCCGACAACAGACGTTCTTCAATGTTCTTTGATAACTCCTCTGACTTGTGTGTCAGATTTTCTTCGTCCTTATGCGTTTCGGTAATAATATCGTCGAGCTCGGCTTTCTTGGCATCCAGGTCAGCTTTCTTTTCTGCATATTGTTTGCTGGAAATTTCCAGATTGACTTCTTTTTCAGCTTTTACTTTCTGAGCTTCCCGGATTCTTTTTTGCTGTAATTCGATTTCCAGTTTCTGGAACTCCACTTCCTTAGTCAGCGCATCGTATTCCCGGTTGTTGCGGACATTGTCCAGCTGTTCCGAATATTTTTTGATCAGTTCTTCCGATTTGTTTATCTCCTGTTTCTTATTGGATACATTCTTGTCGGCTTCGTTGATTTCGTTTTTCAGGTTTTCGATCCGGGTTTCCAGACCGGCAATTTCATCTTCCAGATCCTGCACTTCAAGGGGAAGCTCACCTCTCAGGGTCTTAATTTTATCGATTTCTGTATCAATTCGTTGTAGTTCATAAAGATGCTGCAATTTTTCCTCGACAGAAAGTTCTTGCAGTTTTTCGTTGCTGTTTGTTGCCATATTATAAAGTAACTTAAAGATAACTTATAGGGTTTGTTTCCACCTTAGAAAACTGAACTGCAAAGTTAGGTATTTTTTTTGTAACTAACTCATAAAAAATTTCTTTTGTGAACTGTTCGCTTTCGTAATGTCCGATATCAGCTATCATGATCCGGTTTTCGGCTTTGAAAAAGTCATGATATTTAAAATCACTTGTAATGAAAATATCGGCATTTCGGGCAATGGCTGTGGAAGTCAGGAACGAGCCGGCTCCTCCACATACCGCTACCCGTTTAATATGCGGCTTGCAAATTGCCGTATGTCGGATACATCCGCAACGGAAAATCGTTTTTATTCTGTTCAAAAAGGCCAATGGCTCTATGGCTTCCGCTAATTCGCCGATGATACCGAAGCCGGTCACCGGATTTTCCTTATTCAAACACACTGTGTTCCATACCGGTTCTTCATAAGGATGGCACGACAGTAAAGCTTGGATGCTTTTTTTCAACAAATATTCCGGGACGGTGATTTCGGTTTTTATTTCTTCTTCCGTATGCAGCTGGTCGATTTGGCCTACATATGGATGGGCTCCCTCCTTGGCTTGGAAAGTGCCTTTGCCACATTGATTGAACGAACAATGGCTATAATTGCCGATGTCTCCGCCTCCGCAGTCAAGCACAGTCTGGCGTACCCGATCGGCATCCACTACGGGCGTGTAAAAGGTCAGACTGAATAATTTTCCAGCTGGTTGAAGAATCTGCTGATCCAATAGTCCCAGCTTATCGGCTATCCGTCCGCTGACCCCACGTTTTACGGCGTCCATATTCGTATGAGCCGAATAAATATGGATACCGTGCCGGATGGCTTTGATCAGACAACGGTGAACATAGTTGTCCGGACGCAGGTTTTTCAATCCTTGTAGAGTCAGGGGATGATGCGAGATGATCAGGTCGTGACCTTCAGCGATGGCTTCGTCTACTACCGCTTCCGTGATGTCTATGGTTAACAGGATTGACCGGATTTCCGCCGAAAAGTCTCCACATATCAGGCCCGCATTATCATACCCCTCTTGCAAACCGAGAGGGGCCATGGCCTCTATCAGTAAAGTGATATCTTTTACTTGCATGTTCAGGAAAGATGCTCTTTGATCTGAATCAATTCTTCTTTTATCGCTTTGAGGCGTTTTACTACCTCAAAGTTGACCTGTGTCTCTTCGTGATTCTCCCGTAACTTCATTTGGGCTCCTTTGAGGGTCATACCTTTTTCTTTAACCAGGTGATAGATCAGATGGAAATTATCGATGTCGGCCCTGGTAAACTGTCGGTTGCCTTTTTTGTTTTTATGTGGCTTGATGATATCGAATTCTTTTTCCCAGAAACGAATCAGGGAAGTATTTACTCCAAACATATCGGCGACTTCACCGATAGAGTAATACACTTTTAAAGGTTGCTTTTCTTGTTCCATAAATATTCCCGTTTAGTCCATCGTTTGGCCGTTATTGTTAGCTTCGGTTACAAGCTTGTCGTATTCGTCGGCTGTCAGGTCGTTGAAATAATAATTGATCGGGTCTACAGCAACCCCGTTTTTTTTCACCTCGTAATGGATATGGGGGCCGGTAGACATTCCGGTATTACCCATATAACCAATGATGTCCCCGCGCTTGACTTTTTGTCCGGCTTTTACATTATATGAATTCAGATGAGCATACAACGTTTGATAGTTGAAACCGTGATCAATCAGGATACTTTTACCGTATCCTTTGTGAAGCTCTGCATAAACCACCTTGCCATTGCCAGTGGCGTAAATCGGTGTGCCGATCGATCCGGAAAAGTCCATTCCTGCATGAAGTTTTACCGTTTTATAAATCGGATGCATCCGGTAACCGAACGAAGAAGAAAAACGGGTACTCGGGTCTTTTAGTGATACCGGCAGAATTGCTGGAATAGAAGCCAGCATGTCGATTTTATTCTTCGCCAGCGTTTCGATTTCGTCGTAAGATTTGCTTTGAATATAAATAGCTTTCGATAATTCGTCCAGCTTTCGGGTTGTATTGATGATCAGTTCGGCATTGTCCATATTCTTCAATGATTCATATCGGTTTACTCCTCCCGATCCTGCTCTACGGATAGAAGCGTCAATAGGTTCCGATTCGAAAATCACCCGATAGATATTGTCGTCTCGTGCTTCAAGATTTTTCAACACCTCATCCATACGTTCCAGTTCACTATTAAGAATATGATATTGGGCCAGGATTTCTTCTTTTTCGCGTTTCAGCGCTTTTTCTTTCGGAGAATCGATGATAGCCGATACCAATAGAAAAATCACCAGAGCCAAGGACAAGCTGGAAAAAAATTTGATCCCCCATAATCGGAGCTTTTTCTTGAAAGAAATATGTATTTTGTCGTATGATAACGTTTCTGGATTGAACCGATAACCTGTTTTCGCCATTTTTGATATAAAATTGAGAATTTACGATGCAAAGTTAAATAAATAATCTAATTTTGCAACCTTATTTGCGTTACCCTTATGACTTAAAGGGCATAAGGTGAAATAATTCGATATTAAAATAATGAAACCCTCATGTTGGAAAGACACCGGACAAAAAGAAGCAGGAAATGAGGGTTCCATACGGCCATTAAAATTATAATCGTATGAAATCAGCAGAGATCAGACAAAAGTTTCTGGATTTTTTTGAGAGTAAAGGACATACTATCGTACCGTCGGCTCCCATGGTTATTAAAGACGATCCCACATTGATGTTTACTAACGCTGGGATGAATCAGTTTAAAGATATTATTCTGGGAAATATCGCTCCCAAACATCGTCGTGTCGCGGATTCTCAAAAGTGCCTGAGGGTATCGGGAAAACACAACGACCTGGAAGAAGTGGGACAGGATACCTACCATCATACAATGTTCGAGATGTTGGGTAACTGGTCGTTCGGAGATTATTTTAAAGAAGAAGCTATCGCATACGCCTGGGAATTTTTGACTAGTGTCATGAAACTCGATCAAAATCGTTTATATGCGACAGTATTCGAAGGTAGCCATGAAGATGGATTGGAACCTGACATTCAGGCTCGGCAGATCTGGAGGAATTATTTGCCTGAAGACCGGATCTTGTTCGGCAATAAGAAAGATAACTTTTGGGAAATGGGGGATATGGGACCTTGTGGACCTTGCTCCGAAATTCATATCGACCTTCGTCCCGAAGAAGAAAGAAAATTGAAGCCCGGAAGGGACCTGGTCAATAAAGACAATCCCTTGGTGATCGAAATCTGGAACTTGGTGTTTATGCAATACAACCGCAAGGCCGACGGGAGTTTGGAAAATCTTCCCAATCAGCATGTGGATACCGGCATGGGATTCGAACGTCTGTGCATGGCCGTACAGGGCAAAACTTCCAATTACGATACCGACGTGTTCACCCCCATCATCGACAAAATCTCGCAACTGAGCAGTATCCGTTACGGTGCGGCTCATGAAACCGATGTCGCAATGCGGGTGATTGCCGATCATTTACGTACCATCTCTTTTTCCATCACGGATGGACAATTGCCTTCGAACGTCAAAGCCGGCTATGTGATTCGTCGGATTTTGCGACGGGCTGTACGGTATGCTTATACCTATCTTGGACAAAAAGAAGCGTTTATGTATCGATTGGAACCTGTTTTGATCGAAGTAATGGGAAAACATTATCCCGAATTGATCGCCCAGCAGGAATTGATCGAGAAAGTGATCCGTGAAGAGGAAAATGCTTTTCTGCGGACCTTGGATAAGGGAATTCGTCTGTTGGATCGCATCATCGAAAAAACCAAGGCAGAAGAATTTCTGACTATTCCGGGAAACGTTGCTTTTGAATTATACGATACATACGGATTTCCGTTGGATCTCACAGAATTGATTTTACGGGAACACGGATTGGTGGTCAACCGGCGCGAGTTTAAAGCCGAGATGGAAGCCCAAAAAGAACGTTCCCGTTCGGCTTCCTCGGTGGATACGGATGATTGGATCGAACTGATCGACGATGAGGTGCAGGAATTTGTCGGATATGACTACACAGAGGTGGAAGTGAAAATTACCCGTTACCGGAAGATAGTCACCAAGAACAAAACCCTCTATCATCTGGTGTTCAATATCACTCCTTTTTATGGAGAAGGTGGCGGACAAGTGGGTGACAGTGGTGTTTTGGTTAATGGACAGGAGACTGTACGGATTCTGGATACTAAAAAAGAAAACGGCTTGACCATTCATCTGGTAGAAAAGTTGCCGGAGGATGTGACACAGGTTTTTCTGGCGAAGGTAGACTTGCACAAGCGTATTCTGACAGCCAATAACCATACGGCCACTCACTTACTGGACTATGCGTTGCGGAAAGTACTGGGGAAACATGTGGAACAAAAAGGTTCATACGTCAGTGATGAGCACTTGCGTTTCGACTTTTCTCATTTCCAGAAAGTGACCAATGAAGAGTTGGCTGAAGTGGCTGCAATTGTCAATCGGCTGATTCGGGAAAATATTCCGCTGGAAGAACATCGGGCTGTGCCGATGACTAATGCTGTGGAAATGGGAGCTTTAGCTGTTTTTGGTGAAAAGTACGGTGATCTGGTGCGAGTGATTCGCTATGGTGATTCCATCGAATTGTGTGGTGGTACACATGTGCCCGCAACCGGACAAATCGGTTTCTTTAAAATTTTGTCCGAAAGTTCTGTTTCTGCGGGCGTACGTCGCATCGAGGCTATTACTGCAGATAAGGCGGAGGAATATATCAATACCTCTTTTTCTCTTATTGCGGAGATGGAGAAGATGTTTAAATCCAATAAAAATCTGATGGAATGCGTGAAAAATCTGTTGGAAGAAAATGAAGGCCTGAAAAAAGAAACCGAGAAATTTGCCAAAGAAAGTTTACGCTTGTTGAAAGAAAGACTGAAAAACAAAAAATCGGTCTATCGTGATATCAATATAATCATTGCTAATTTGTCTATTCCGGCCGCTCAGGTAAAAGATATCGCTTTCCAGTTGAAGGGCGAATATGAAAAGGTCGTATTTATTGCCGGAGGGGTAGCTGCCGGAAAACCTCATTTGACGATGATGATCAGTAACACCTTGGCTGAGGAATATGGATTGCATGCCGGGCAGATCGTACGGGAAGCAGCTCAGGAAATCAAAGGGGGTGGTGGTGGACAGCCTTTCTTTGCTACTGCCGGGGGAGCCGATCCCGAAGGGGTAGACCGCGCTATCCAAAAAGCTGAGAAAATGGTGATGCACAAAATTTCTGTAGATTGATTTAATATTTTTCTATATCTGTGTGCATTTTAATATTTTTTTATACATTTGCTTTGCTTATTGAGTGACCAATTGAATATTAAGAATAAATTGAAAGTGATTATGAAAAGAACATTTAAAACCGTTGCTACTATCGCATTAGCAGGCTTTGTTGTAGCATCTTGTTCTTCTTTGAATAAGATGAAGAAAATGGAAAAGAACATTGCCTATAAGGTAACCCCTGAAATGTTGGAAGCCAAAGGTGGTGTAGTAGATTTGAAAATCGACGCTACAATCCCGGCAAAATATTTCAACAAGAAAGTAACTCTTGTTGCTACTCCGGTGCTGAAATTCCAGAATGGTGGAGAGAAAGCTTATGAATCCAAAACATTCCAGGGAGAAAAAGTGCAGGGAAACAATGAGATAGTTCCGTATGCAACTGAAAAAACGGTTTCTTACAGCGGACAGGTACCTTTTGAAGAAGGAATGCGGGTTTCCGGTTTATATGTTAAATTCGTAGGCACAAAAGGTGCGAAATCAGCTGACTATGAATCTCGTAAAATTGCCGATGGTGTATTGGCTACCGAGACTATGGTAAACAATCAGCCAGCTATTGTACTGGGAAAGGATCAGTTCGAACGGATTACCAAAGAAGAGCAGGAAGCTGCCATCTATTATCTGATCAATTCGGCACAAATCCGTACTAAAGAAATGAAATCGGATGAGATCAAAGCCATGGAAAAATTCCTTAAAGATGCGAAAGCTGCTGAAGATATGGAACTGAAAAATATTCAGATTCAATCTTATGCTTCTCCTGACGGACCTATGGATCTTAACGATAAGTTGGCTAATAACCGGGAAGGTTCTGCCGATAAATTTGTAAAAAACAGCATGAAGAAAAACAAAATCGACGAATACAAGAATTTGGATTTCTTTAAGAAATATGTAGTTGCTGAAGACTGGGAAGGTTTCAAAAAAGCGATGGAAGAATCCAATATTCAGGATAAAGAATTGATTCTTCGGGTGCTCACTATGTATTCCGATCCGGAAGTAAGAGAAAGAGAAATCAAAAATATCTCCTCTGCTTACTCTGTTGTTGCCGATCAGATCCTGCCTAAACTGAGACGTTCTAAATTCATTGTAAACGCCGACCGTATCGGTAAATCCGATGAAGAAATTCGTAGCTTGGCAAAATCCAACCCGGCCGCATTGAATGTAGAAGAATTGCTGTATTCCGCTACTTTATTCGATAATAACGGCGACAAACTGGCTATCTATGAAACAGCTATGCGTCAGTTCCCGAACGATTGGAGAGGTTATAATGATGCCGGTATGATACTGTTTGAAACAGGCAAAGTGGCTCAGGCAAAAACTAATTTTGAAAAAGCAAATTCTTTGTCAGCCAATAATAAAACTATCCAGAACAACATGGGAGCTATCGCCTTGGTTGATGGTAATGTGAAAGACGCTGAAGTATTGTTCGGTGCTGCTACCGGAGCCGGTAACGAAGTGAACTATAACAAAGGTATTGTAGCCATCATGAAAGGAAACTATAAAGCTGCTGTAGATTATTTCGGAAATTGCAACTGTGCAAACGCTGCTTTGGCTAACTTGTTGGCTGGAAATACCAGTGAAGCTGCTAAAAAACTGAATGCTGGTCAGGATAACTCAGCTTTGACCGATTATTTGAAAGCTGTAATTGCTGCTCGTAGTAACGATACGAATGCTGTGATTGCCAATCTGAAAGCCGCTTGTGCTAAAGATGCAGGTATGAAACAAATAGCTGCTACTGATATGGAATTTGTTAAATTGTTCAACAATGCAGAGTTCAACGCTATTGTAAAATAAGCACTAGCCTATACAGCAATAAAGGCTGCGGAGATCATTTCGCAGCCTTTTTTGTTTTTAGCTTTTACCTCTTCGTTTTTATCTTTCCTTTAACATATTTTTCTCTCATGTTATTTTATATTTGTAAATCCAAGTAGTGTCACATAATGGCAATTAATGGACAGAAAAATAATGAAAGAGATTATTATTTTTATTTTATCTGTATTGATATTGTCTTCATGCACCAAAAGTGATATGGTGCAGATTAGTGGGCGGATAGAGAACGGAGATTCTATTGTCAGTATCTGGGTAGAAGACAGTATTTATACTTTTCCATTAGATGAACAGGATTTTTTTTCAGGAAAAATACCTTTAAAACATAATGGATACGCTACTCTTTTGCATAACTCTTTGAATCTTTATTTAAGCCCGAGGGAAGATCTCGAAATCTATGTAAATGCCCGTAATTTTTCGGCTTCTCTCTATTTCCGTGGAAGTTTGGGAGGGATTAACAGTTATCTGAAAGAACAGGAAGTAGCGGTCTTTTTCGATAAGGATTATTATGTCCTGGAAGAGGAAGAATTTGTCGGTCGCATGAAAGAACTCATCGATGAAAAAATCAAGTTGTTGGAAGCGAAAAATTTCGATGAATCGTTTACGAAACTGGAAAAAGAAAGAATCCGTTATTCCGTTGCCGGACAGGTATCTTTTTATCCGGTTTACCGCATGCGGATGTTCCCTGAAGAAAAATATCGTCCGGGACCTGTTTTTACTGAATTTTTGTCGTCTTTTTCGTTGAACAATGAGGAAATGTTGGGGACGAGGGATTATCAGGCTTTTTTGTTGAATTACGTCTATCTGCAGGCAAGCTGTAGGAAGAAAAATGGGGAAAATTATACCGATGGGATTGCCAATTATATTCTTTCAACGATCACCAGCCCTTCAGTTAAAAATTTTCTTTTGACTCAGATCGTCTATCGGTATATTTGGGAGAATAACGGGCTGGAAGGCACAGATTATTTATTGGCGGTTTTCCATCAGGAGTGTACAGATCAGAGTAAAGTGGCTTATATCGATGAAATTGTAAAGCATTGGAAAAAAATTTCTCCCGGGATGCCGGCTCCGGATTTTGCCGTACGCGATCTGAAAGGAAATATCGTTAGCTTGAAGGATTATCAGGGAACTTATTTATATATCACCGTATGGGCAACTTGGTGTGTCCCATGTAAGGGAGAATTGCCCTATCTGGAATTATTACAGAAAAAATATGCCGGCAGGAATATCCAATTCCTGACCATTGCGATAGACAATCCGCAGGAACCTCAGAAATGGAGCGACTTCCTCCGGGAACATCCGTACGGGGGCATACATACTTTAGTTGATAGTCAAGGGAAATTCAATGAAGACTATATGATTATCAGTATTCCTCGTTTTATCCTGATTGGACCTGATGGGAAACTAATTACCTCCAATGCTCCGCGTCCGTCCGGACAAATTTTGCAATTACTCGAAAGCCTGGCAATATAATGATCATGTTTTTGTAAACAAATTCTTAAATATACTTGCTTCATTCAGTTTTTTTATATCTTTGTACAACCATGCGAGATAAAAATTACAAAGTATAATAAGAAATGAAAAGGATTTATTTACTATTGATGGCTTTTACTTTGGTATTAGGAGCTTGTAATAGCAATAAGGTGAAAGTCAGAGGAAAAGTGACTGGTTTACAGGGGACTGTAAAACTGTTAGCGGAGATGCCGGGACAACAAGGATTAGTCATTCTGGCGAAACAGGATGTGACGGACGGAAACATTGAGTTGGTTACCGAAGAATTACAAATTCCTGCCAGGGTATGGGTGGATGTTGCCGGTAAGAATACACTGGAATTTATTCTGGATACCAAAGACCAGATTTGGATTCAGGGGAAAGCGAAATTTCCCGATCAGATCGAGGTAAAAGGTTCGGGACTCGATACAGAGTATGCCAAATTGAAAAAAATGTTCAAGGAAAAATATGAAGGGCCTATAGAACCGATCGACAAATCGATCAAGAGGATTATGGATAAACCTAAAAAATCCAAAGACGACGAAGTGATGTTGGGTGTGTATCAATTACAGAAACAGCGTTACATCCGGGCACGGGCCAATTATGCAAAAACCTTGATCGAAGCGAATCCGAAACTTGAATTGTCACTTTTCTTGTTGCAGGACGAATTAAGAGATAGTCTGGATCTGCAGAAAAGATTATTCCAGAAAATGGAGATCTTAAACAAGGAAAGTAATGTTTATAAGACAATTGCAGAAAAATTGCGATAAAGAGAAAACCATGTGAGTGGTTTTGTTTTCCCGTTTTTATTACTTAGTTGTTTTTAGGGGTGCCGTCGGGTACCCCTTTTTTGTATTACTGCTCTTTGTATTTTGATTATTTTGTAATAAATATTATTTTTACCGTTAGAATTCCCTGACTATGATAAAGAAAATAATTATCCGGATCTTGCTGGCTGTCATGCTCGCTGCTTTTATTGCAGTCGTGGTGGTACAATGGTTATGGATTAAATATGCGATTCAGGAACGGGAAATCAAATTTACTTCGCAGGTATACGATGCTTTAAATAAAGTAGTCAACCGGATTGATGAAATCAATTATATCAAGTATCGGGGAGAGATGAACGAGCAACTGGGAGAAATCAAAAATTACAACGACATGATCGCTTCTCAGCAGGGGCAGCCTTCTTCCGGTTGGTATTCCAGTCATCTGTTTAATTTTTTGAATAATGACCTCAATCGTTTGAATGGGGGAGGACGTTCCTATCTGGCTACTCCGGCCTTACCTTATACTCGTTCGAAAATGGGAAAGATCGTGGATCAGGAGTTTATTATACAGACGATTCGGTCGATGGAGCTTCCTTCGAAGGATACGACTTCGCAGGCGGCTTTTTATGCCCGGCTCAGTCAGCAGATGCAGGAATTTACGCTTCGGTTGCTGAAAGAGAAAGACCCGGAAAATGTTTCTGTAGAGCAGCGTTTAGCCAATATCGATGTAAACGCTCTATTGGTAAATTATTTTCAGCTGGCTCATATCCGTTTGCCTTTTACTTACCAGATTATGACCAAACAGGATATTCTTGATAATACCCAGGATTTGTATTACGTTCCTTTATTTCAGCAGGATTTGGTGGATAAGGGATATTATTTGGGGGTTCGGTTCGAGTCGGTACAGCCGATATTGCTGGAAAATATGGGATGGCTTTTCCTGGCTTCCGGTTTTTGTATATTCGGGTTGATGTTTGTTTTCATTATCACTATTTTTATCATCATGCGGCAGCAAAAATTATCGGTTATCAAAAACGATTTTATCAACAACATGACCCATGAATTTAAAACGCCTATCGCTACAATTTCGCTGGCTACTTCTGCCATTACCAAAGAGAAAGTGTTGAACGACCGGGAGCAAATACTCAAGTTCAACTCAATGATTAAGAGCGAAAACGATCGGATGAATAAATATGTAGAGCGAATCTTGCAGCAGGCCAAACTCGATCGTAGGGAATTGCAAATGAACAAAGCCGATATCGATATGAACGAAATGGTGAGGGAAGCTGTGGAACATTTTGTTTTGATCGTTCAGAATGCTGGCGGGAAACTCCAATGTCGCTTGAATGCCCGGAATTTTACTTATTATGCAGATGAAGTGCACATGATGAATGCAGTTTGTAATCTGGTCGATAATGCCATCAAGTATTCCGGAGGGGCTCCGGATATTCTGGTGTATACTCAGGGAAATAATCATATATTTACGATCGGTGTATTAGATCACGGCATCGGCATTTCGAAAGAGGCTCAGAAAAAGGTATTTAAGCGTTTTTATCGGGTTCCCAACGGGAATGTTCATAATGTCAAGGGGTTCGGTTTGGGGTTGAGTTATGTGAAATCTATCGTGGAACTCCATGGTGGTACCGTTCGCTTATCCTCCAAAAAGAATAAAGGTACGTTGGTCGAGATCCAGTTGAAAATTTGAGTGAAAAAAGAATACATAGAGATGGTAAATTTTATATGATTTGATTAAGGTAATTTGAAATCTAAAATTTAAAATTAGAGATATGGCACAGAAAATATTATTGGTAGAAGACGATCCTTGTTTCGGCTCAGTTTTGAAGTCTTATCTGGAATTATCGGATTATGATGTCACCCTTTGTGTGAATGGGAATGAAGGACTGGAGGCTTTTCGGAAAGATAAATTCGATATTTGTTTGCTCGATGTCATGATGCCTGAAATGGACGGGTTTACATTAGGAAAAAAAATTCGCGAAGTGGATGCTTCCGTGCCGTTTGTCTATATTACTGCCAAGAGCATGAAGGAAGATATGAAACAGGGATACGAAATAGGAGCGGACGATTATATTGTCAAACCGTTTGATTCCGAAGTGCTAATCTTGAAAATAAAGGCTATCTTGAGCCGTAGCAAACATGAGGAAGCCGAACCGAAACCGAAATTCATTAACATTGGTGAATATACTTTCAATACGGAGCTGCGTATTATTTCGAAAAATAACGAGGAACAGATCCGATTGACTCCGAAAGAAGCACGGTTATTGGAATTATTGTATAATCACCGGGATGGTTTACTACCGCGGGAAAAAGCATTGACCGAAATATGGGGGACCAATGATTATTTTACGGCCCGTAGTATGGACGTTTACGTGACGAAACTGAGGAAGTATTTTAAAGATGACGATAAAATAAAGATTGAAAATGTACATGGCTCCGGCTTTCGACTGGTGATTGAAGAGTAGAAAGAGAATGCCGTATTCGAATATCGTGATGATTGAGGCATTCTGAAAAGGGGTAAATTTGTATTTCGACTGAGCGATTTGCGAAGAACAGAAATACAAATTTATAGTTTTTACCTTTATAACCAGAACTTGATCCTTTTACTTTTGGAGATAAAAATATTTGATAATAATAAAAGGTCGACCGAAAATTTTACTTTTCGGTCGATCTCATTCAAAGGGTGATCCGTTTTATTCCGCTACTTTGATCTTTTCTGCTTGGCTATGCGCATTGAATTCCGGAGCATAAAAACTCTGGAAGGTAGCAATACCATCTTGATATGCACCGACTTGGTTCACCCATACGGCGTATTCCAGTACATAAGTTCCCCGGGATAGCGAATTGAAGAAGAAATTTGTTGCGGCGTCCTTGGTCTCTTGATAATAAACAGTGCCGAACTTCCAATGATTCCTGGAAAGTTGTTCCACCGGTTCGAAACAGGTTGCCCGTAAATCTTGTAGATACAAGAATTCCATATCCCGGTCCAGCGACAAGGTCAACCGTACGATTACTTTATTTCCAGTTTTCAAAGATTCATTTTCCAAGGGAAACAGACGTGTATTGCCCTGGGAATCGCTCTTTTCGATAAACAGTTTTTTATCTACTTGTAGAGCTGAGGACTGACGTTTCACTTGGTCCAGTCGTTCGAAATATTGCAGATACATACCGCCCCAACTGGGGGTATGCTCATTTTTGCTGATTTTTACCGTCGACATATTAGATTTAATCTCTTCGTGTGAAAAGGATTTTTTCAGATAACCCAAAGGATTGGAAGAGGAAGTGCTGAAAGTATAGGAGCCTAGCCGGACATCCAGGTTTTCTTTCTGGTTTAGTTGGTCACTGCCGGTGAGTAATAAAGCATGGACGGCATCTACTGTAGCTGGTACGCTAGCCCAGCTTTGAGTTTGTTTTTGCCGCAACAACCATTGCTTCATGGCATTGATATCCTGGCTATTCCCTTCAATTTCATGAAATGCTTCCATCAGGGTGGTGTGAACCTGAACACTGGAATTTCGGTAATCGACGTTTCGGTTGTTGGGCCAAAACATGCCCATCTCCGAAGTGGTTTGAGCATATTGGTGTAGGGATTTAAGTATAGCCCGGGCTTCGGTTTGTAAGCCGTAACGCCACAAACTCATAGCTATAAGGGCTTTTTCGTAAAGAGAGAAATTCTCCCATTGTTTTTCGGCCAGCGACAGGAAATATTTATGTGCCTGAAGTGCATCTCCCAGAGGAATATCCCGGTAAAGGCTTCGCACATTCAGATAAAGGATTTGATCATAGCTAATTTGTTCCGGGGTATTTTTGTAGTCTTTCTGGATTTCTTGATCTAGGTAATGGAGTGCTTTGATTTGCATTTCTTTTTCCCGTTGACTGTACTCGTGCTGCCCGGTCGAATTGGCTCTTGCCAGTAGCGTTAGTACATAAATTGTCTGAAAACGGCTGGGATACATGCCTTTGAACCAGCTCCAGCTTCCGCTGCCCGTTTGCAAGCCCGCCAATTTTTGCAGCGCTTGTTGTTGTAAATATTCCACTCGGTTAGGATCAAATAATTGCGATAACATTTGCATCCGTTCGGTTTCCGATTGTGCTTGCATCACCCAAGGCGAAGCTTCTAGTAAAATGGATTTTAATTCACTGTTTTGTTCCAGTTTAGATAACAGGGTGGAGGAATCCTGAGCCGAGGCTGCCCAGCTTTGGATAACTTCCCGGAGTTTGGGATTGGCAGTGGCGATTCGGTGAGCGAGCGTATTCACATAATAAGCAGCGGCGACATCGATGGTATTCTCGGTTTCCGGTATTTGTAAAGAGGGCAGGGCCAGAACGGCATACCAAATGGGATTGGCTGTTAGCTCCAGTGTCAACCGGTAAGCTTGTTGTATCGGAACCGGTTGTTGAAGGGTAAAGGTCTGCGTACCGCTTTCCTGCAAATAAAAGGGTAAAGTCTTGGTTACCAGAATTTCTGCTGGTAAGATAGGGATCAAGTGTTGCTCGCCATCGCTGAACATTTCGCTTTGAGCCGTAATCCGGCAGCCAGCCAGATCGATATTCGAGGGTACTTGGAAACGAAAACGGACCGTTTGGCTGCCTCCGGCATTTACCCGGAAATTTGTATTTTGGAGGAGGATATTTTCCGTGCAACCCGGCAGGAATAATTCCAGCTGGGCTGTTCCTTCCTGTAAGCTGTCGGAGAGATTACTGATGGTAACTTGTATTTCCGTAATATCACCGCTCCTGAAAAAACGAGGCAGATTGGGACGTATCATCAGCAATTTACTGGTAGTGATGTAGCGGGTAAATTCTCCGCTGACCAGTTGGCGGGTATAAGCCAGTGCCGTAAATTTCCATTGGGTGGTGGATTCCGGTGCTGTAAATTTCAGCAGAAGATCACCGTTTGGGGTAGTTTGAAGCTGAGGATAGAAAAAGGCCGTTTCCTGGAAATTCTGACGAAGTTTTATTGTAGGTACACCAGCATCGTTTACTTGATCGGTTGATATTGCCTGCTGACCGAATGTAACAGTTTGTAGGTCGTTGCTGGCTTTGCTTTGTAAGGTTTTTCGGGCACGTGAATATAAACCGGCTGCGACAACTTGGTCTTCCATGCCAAGCTCCATCACATCGGAAACTTCAGGTACTTGAAAAGTCTGGAGTGCATCGAACCGGAACGGAGGAACCGGGTAATTAGGACGTTTGAAGGACCAGGGAGACAGGGTCAGGTAATTGTTTCTTGTGCTGGCTGAAGGTTCCGACCAAAAACCAGGGAAGCGGGTATAAGCGTATGTTGGAGTAAACCGGATTTGATAAGGGCTGATCTTATCCAGAGAAGCATCATACATCATTGCCAATACCTCAGCTTGTACAGGACGATTCTGGCTGTCGGTCACCCGGATCTCCCAGCTTTCCTGTTGACCGGGTTGAAGATTGTCTCGGAAAGTTTTGGTATGAACGGTTAATTGTCGGTTTGCTTCCTTGCGTTGGATTTCTACAGTCTCTTGGATATAATACCGGTCTTTGACATAGCTGATGGTAAGCTGTAATTTCCGTCCATAAATAGATTTATAGGGGATATTGATTTTGGTGATGGTATCGTTTAGGGTTAGGAAGCAACGTTCCAGTAGTTTATCGGGGGCAAAAAGTTCATATATGACATATGCGCTCTGGGCTGATGTGCCGAAAGGTATTTCTATCGATTCGCCTGGGCGACAGGTGAATTGCTTCTGAGGTAGCCAGGAGTAAGTGGGTATGGGTGGACGCTTGTCACTGTTTGCATAGAGATAAAAAATTCGGTCTGCTTTCTTTTCTCCACATTTTACACTGAATAAATAGGCGCCTGAAGTGAATTTTTCTAAAGGAAGAAGCAGGGAGTCTTTCTGGTTTATCCGAACTTCTCCTGTCAGGACCGCTTTTTCGACGATTGTATCCCGGACTTCTGGCTCGGAAGTCAGCTGATGAGGAAGACGCAATTTGGAGAGAACATACTGGACTGTCTGGGTCGTTTTTTCCGGATCGAGATCTTCCAAAGAAATCCGGAAAGTCTCAGGACGGTTCTTATCTACATAGGCTGGTATGTGCACGACAGGTTGAGGCATGCCGGAATATACCGGAATATCGATGCCGGCTTCCTGGCTTTCGCCTTTGCTGTCGGTCACCTTCACTTCGATCCGGTAAAAATAATTTCTTCTGAATGGGCGGTCGATTGGGGGCACATCAGCTTGAAAAGCCAATGAAAATTCCCCATTTGCATTGGTTTGTCCACTTCCTTTGACAACTTTTTCCATTTCCGGGTACCAGAAAAGAGGAGAGTAAAGAGAAATCCGATATTCATAAGCAGTATTAGGAAGTTTTACGCCGGAAAAGCTCCGGACTTGTCCCTGTACCTCTATCCGGTCCCCGATATAATAATGACGGACGGGATCGGAAAAATCGATTTCAAACTCCGGACGTTTATAGTCGGTGACCAAGATATCGGCCTGACTATTTTCTGTTGTTAGGACGTAAGTTCCGTTTAATGTTTGGGGAGGAATCACAAAACTACCCGCAAAGGAACCGAACGTATTGGATTTCTTTTTTTCTGATGCAATTTCTTTATAATTAGGATTGCGAAAGCTGATGGTGAATGATTGGTCAACTACTGGGTAGAGCGTATCGGGTGTAGAATGCCAGGCTATTCCCTGATAATAGACCACTTGTCCTGGCCTGTAGATATGTCGGTCGGTGATTAATGTCGTGTTTTTTTCCGTCATATTGTCTGGATAATATGGAATAGAAGAGGAGAGATAGCCGTTTGGATTTTCTGCATTGATAACCTGATAGGTGCGGGCTTTTGCAGAGACTTTGCCGTTGGCGATACCCTGGGCGTTGGTCAGTAGAGTATCTATTAAAGCGTAGGGAGAATATGCTGTATACCGTAAGATTTTTGCTCCTTGGATGGGCATACCGCTTTTCCAGTCGCAGACCCGGAAGATTTGCCCATCCGGAGTTGTACGGTCCGTAATGAAAAGGCGGCTACATATCGTCTCTGCCGAAACTGCTTTTTTACTTCCCGGGGAATTCAGGCTGATTTGATATAAACCCGTTCGGGGAATTGAAATTTGCAGAGTTGTGTCTTGTTGTTGCAGGCCTTCGGTCAGCCGGATTTTTTGTTCGTATATTTTATTTTTGGGAATTTTATTTTTGTTTTTTGCATTCCAATAGGTTACTGTACCGGATTGGATTCGATAAATCTCTACCGTTATTTCGGTGAAATTTCGGGAAGTTATTTTTATTGTTAGTGAATCCTGTGGATAAATCATCCGGGGAAATTCTGCATTCAGAAATGGGGCTTTGATATTTTCGATAATATCGTGTAATAAATTGATCCGGTTATAGTGAGGATATTGTCGGATACCCTGTTCGCAAAGTGCTAGGGCTTCTTGCCTGCGTTGTAACGTTACAGGGGTTTCTGATATTATATGGAGTAAAGACGGTGTAGAAGGCGTCCGAAGCAAGGCATTTGCTTCTTTAGCTATAATTTCAACGACAATTGCTTCGTCAGCATATTGCTGTCGCATTTTTTGTAAGGTTGTTAAATAGAGCGAGTCGGTATGCAGCAATTGGACATTCCGGCGGGTATAATCCAGTCGTTCCAAATCGGCTACCACCAGCGCTGCCATATTGTTCTGGTGCAACCGGAAGCGCAGCAAATCTTGCCAGGTTTTTAAAATATGGTAGGAGATACTCAGTGAATCTGCTTTTAACCGAAAAGCTAGGAATTCCGTGACGCTGGCCAGTAAGGCGGGGTTGGAAGGAGCAGTGTTCTGCTCCGGAAAAGACAAGTGGGAGAGCAGGTTGACGACCCGGTGGCTGAGAAAATCGTAAAGCGTAGGACGTAGACTGTCTGAGGCTTCACCTGTAATGATAATATCTTCATAACGATTTACCGCTGTTTCCTGAAGCAAGGTCTGAGAAGAAAGGGAAGCTGTCAAATGCTGGAGGATGCGTTCCTGGAAAATATTTTCGCTCCATTCTTCCGGATTTTCTGGAAGATAGCCTTCTAGTGGTGTACGCTGGAGAATGGTATAGCGGTTTTGGTTGTAATATTGACTATACAGTTGTCCTGTATAAGAATGAAGGATACATTTGGCTATCGGATCTTTTTCTTTTTTAATATACTCTTCCAGCTCTTTCAGCATTTGGGGATATTCATCTTGATTCATGCGGATTGAAAAAGCAGTTTTTTGTATCAGGGCCTTCAGTAATAGAGGGGTATCCTGCGTTTTCACTGCTTGCCGATACATTTTCTCAGCAGCATCGATGGCTTCCTGAGGGTATTTAAAATAATGCTGGAGTAAACTGTCCTGGAGCTTATTTTGGCCCATCGCCAGCATGGCCAAAAATAAGAAAACTGTCGTTAAAATTTTGCCTGCTTTCATAATTCTTTTATTTATAAAATCATACGTAATCGTGTTTGTTATGTAGATGCAATTCGCCTTGAAATTCCATAAAATTAAAAATAATTTAAGATTAAAATAGAATTATTTTGACTTTTCGTTTGGGATTGCTAACTTTAGCACCTGATGGCACAGGAAGTAAATACAATAAAAAGCAAAAGATTAAAATTTATCCGGGGATTGATGTATCTGGATGCTTTGATGTTATTGTTAAGCCTTGTCAGTATCGATGTCAGGGAATTTTCCTGGAAGGTGCATGTTGGGCTTTGTTTACGGATCTTGGTCTTAGTTGTTCTTTTCGGACTTTTTTTGCAGCAGAAAAAAGTATAGGTCGTTATCTTCGTAAACATCGTAACGAATAATAACGAAATGAATTAATTTCCTAATTTCATGAATGTGTTGAAAAAAATACTATTGACGACTTTCCTGCTGATTTCGGTAACGATCGGTTATGTTTATGGTGACGACTTTCATAAGGATCATGAAATTAGAGTGGGAGTAGGGGCGTTCCCGTTTTCGTGGTGGAACTATGAATCTGACCTTTTGGGGGATTGCTGTTGGGACGACTGGCGTAGTCCTATGATTGATTTGGAAGATAATCATGCAGATGGGGATTTATATATTGCTGGGAGTTTTTTGGCTAGTTACCATATTCAGATGCTGAGGTGGTTGCAGTTGGGATTGGCTGTATCGCATACCCGTTTTTGGCGGGAACATCCGGGAGGAAAACGAAAGAGTTCATATACGACAGTTATGCCTGTCGTGAATTTTACGTGGGTGAACCGGGGAATTGTAAAATTGTATTCAGGGGTTGGAGTCGGATGGGATTTTATTCGCAAAAGAAACTCTGAGTTGGAGGATTATTCTTGGACGACAGATGCCGGTTTCCAGCTTACTTTCGTCGGTGTGACCGTCGGACGCCGCTTGTTCGGTTTTTCGGAAGTTGGCATAGGCAATCATGGTTTTTTTACCCTGGGTATGGGTTATCGATTAAAAAAATAAATGTATGAAAAGGTGGATTTGGAAAAGTGTGACTTGGGTGATTGTTATCCTGTTGCTGGGAGCCTGTGTTATAGAGCATGAAGAACGTAACAGTAGTAATTATAACGGTGGAGAGCGGGCTTTCGATGTGTATGAAGACAATATGAAAGTATTGACTTCTTTTTTTGATTTGGCCATTCGTATGGAACATTATTTAGCTGTACCAGAAGACGAGCGTTTTGATGCCGAACAGAAATATTTTCCGGAATATAAAATCCGCTCTGTCGGAGAAGAAGAATGGGTTGGCTTAAGAGCCCGGGATACTGCTTTTCGGATTGTAACGGGGGGACGGTCGTTGGGGACCGAAGGGGCTGAATGGAAGGTATGTAAGTATGAAGGTGTGTTTTTTCCCTCTTGGGTTACACTGACTTATAATGAAACAAAAAATATAACCTTGACTGTTGGTGGATGTGAGGCATGGAACTGGACGATAGATGCGGCTTTGCAGTTTCAAAGTGAGGATGAGGAGCTTCCCGTAAACTATTATATCGGTGGATGGGCAATCCATGGAAATGGAAAATGTGTTTCGGAGAAGGATCAGCATGAACAGCCCCGCATCTTGTTGGATTTTGAGATTACCCAGCCTTTGGTGAAGTTGGCTGGAGCCGATGATGTCGCTAATGAAGGAGAGGTGGCGTTACTGGTCCGGGATACTTATTTACAGCAGGAAGAAAAAGTGAAGGCGACGATTGAAAGTTTAGCCGGAGATGGGCGCTGGGTAAATATTCTTTACAAAGGAAAAGAGTATCGGCATTAGAACTGGCTGGATAGTAAAAAGCCCCGAAAGTTTATCTACTTGGGGCTTTTTCATGTTAAAATATGTGCTTATTATTTATTCGAAACTGGCGAAATCTCCATAGCGGAGGAAATCCGTGGCTGCGTCGATATCTTTATACATCACCCTGTCTTGTCCATTGAAAGAAACTACCGAACGGAATTCTTTCAGGAAACTTTCTAGATAAGGAGAAGTTTTGGTCGGGCGTTGCAAGTCTATGGCTTGAGCAGCGTTCATTAACTCGATAGCCAGAATCCGTTCTACATTTTCGGCTACTTTGACTGTTTTGGTGGCTGCATTTCCACCCATACTCACATGATCTTCCTGTTCGTTCGAAGAGGGGATCGAGTCTACCGAACAAGGAGTACATAATTGTTTATTTTTGCTAACAATGGCGGCAGCGGCATACTGGGGAATCATAAACCCTGAATTCAGCCCTGGGTTGGCTACCAGAAATTCCGGAATATTACCCCGGTCACCGGAAATCAGACGGTAGGTACGGCGTTCGGATATGCTTCCCAATTCAGCTAAAGCGATGCTGAGAAAATCCAATACAAGCGCCAGAGGCTGTCCATGGAAATTACCTCCGGAAATGATCAGGTCATCATCCATAAAGATAGTCGGATTATCGGTTACCGAGTTGATTTCCCGTTCAACTACCGAAGCTACATACAGTATGCTGTCTTTACTGGCTCCATGTACCTGGGGCATACAGCGGAAAGAATAAGGATCCTGTACCCGTGTTTTTTCTTTTTGCTGGAATTCAGATCCTTCTAATAAAGTACGGATGTTGTGAGCTGTTTCTATCTGCCCTGGATGAGGACGTGCGGCTTGTATCTGCGGTAAGAAGGGATCAATACGTCCGTCGTATGCATCGAGTGAAAGCGCTCCAACAATATCGGCATATTTAGCGATTTTGAAGGCTTTTAATAGAGCATATACTGCATGTGAGCTCATGAATTGGGTCCCGTTGAGTAATGCCAATCCTTCTTTGGCTCCTAAAGCGATAGGAGACCAACCGAATTTTGCATTGATCTCTTTTGCATCGCATATCTTGCCTTCATACCATACCTCACCTTCGCCGATCAAGGGTAAGAAAAGATTGGCCAGTGGTGCTAGGTCGCCAGAAGCACCCAGAGAACCCAGTTCTCTCACAACTGGAAGCACGTTATGGTTGAACATGTCGATGATTCGCTCTACAGTAATCTGTTGGACACCTGACTTACCAAGCGAAAGTGCATGAGCTTTCAGCAATAACATCAATCGGATAATATCTTGATTGATCGGTTCGCCCAGGCTGCAGGCATGTGACATTACAAGATTAGCCTGTAATTGGCTCAGATCTTCTTTCGAAATACTGATTTTACACAGTGAACCGAAACCGGTAGTAATTCCGTAAAGCGGTTTTGCCGAAGTTTCGATCTTATGATCCAGATAAGCTTTACAGTCGTTAATTAACTTTTTGCTTTCATCAGATAAAGCTAAGGTGTAGTTATTTTTTAAAATATTGTCGATCACCTCAAATGTTAGCGGTGCCGGAGAAATATAATGTATCATAATCAGAAATTGAAAATTAAAAATAATAATTGCACACAGAAGAGAAATCTACTAATTTGCCAATATACCAATGTACTAATGTACCAATGAAAAATGCATGATCATGGATATATTGGTACATTGATATTACGGAAATCTGGAATCGTATCCGTGACTTTTCAACGGCCGTTGTTCTTTTTTATGTATTTGCATAATCGGAATAAAGATTAAACTTTGGTTTTTAAGTATTCTGTCAGTTCAGGCACCTTGATATTTTCCTGTTCGCCGGTAACCATATTTTTTAGCGACACGATACCGGCGTTCATTTCGTTCTCACCGACCAACGCTACAAAAGGAATTCCTTTTTTGTCGGCGTAGGTCATTTGTTTTTTCATCTTCGCAGCTTCGGGATAGATTTCAGCGTTGATGCCTGCTGTTCGTAGTGTTTTTAGCAAAGGCAGGCAGTATTTTTCTTCGGTAGCACCGAAATTGACAAATAAGACCTGGGTCGTCGTCTTATTATCTTTCGGAAATAGATCCAATTGATTCATAACATCGAAAATACGGTCCGCCCCGAAAGAGATACCAACACCCGACATATTTTTCAGCCCGAAGATACCTGTTAAATCGTCGTAACGACCGCCTCCTGTGATGCTTCCGATTTCTGCATCCAGGGCTTTTACTTCGAATATCGCTCCGGTATAATAGCTGAGCCCGCGGGCTAAGGTCAGATCCAGTTTGATTTCTATGGCGATATCCAGATCCCGGAGATAATTGAAGACAATTTCCAACTCCTCTATTCCTTTCAGGCCAATGGGACTATCCTTTAAAATTAACCGGAGTTTTTCCAGTTTTTCCTGATTGCTGCCTGACAAGTGGAGGATCGGTTGCAGTTTGGTAATGGCTTCTTCTGCCAATCCTTTTTCCCTGAGTTCGGCATTGACATTTTCCAAACCGATTTTGTCCATCTTATCGATCGCTACTGTAATATCGGTGAGCTGTTCTGGATGACCGATCGTTTCAGCAATGCCCGCCAGTATTTTCCGGTTGTTGATCAACAGACGAACATTGATTTTCAGACGACGGTAGACTTCATCCACCATCTGAATCAATTCGACTTCATGTAACAAGGAATCACTGCCTACGACATCTACATCGCATTGATAAAATTCCCGGTAACGTCCTTTTTGAGGTCGGTCTGCCCGCCATACCGGTTGTATCTGATAACGTTTAAACGGAAAAGTCAATTCATTTTGGTGCTGAACGACGAAACGGGCGAAGGGGACCGTAAGATCGTAACGTAATCCTTTTTCCGAGATTTTATTGGTGAGTTTAATACTATTTTTTTCTAACAAATCTGTATCGGGAATATGACCGATAAAATCACCGGAATTCAGAATTTTAAATAATAATTTGTCACCTTCCTCACCGTATTTACCCATGAGGGTGGATAAATTTTCCATTGCCGGCGTTTCTAAAGGCATATAACCGTATAGTTTGAATACACTTTTTATCGTATCGAATATATAATTGCGTTTCACCATGATTTCCGGTGAATAATCTCTGGTTCCTTTAGGTATAGAGGGTGTTTGTGCCATTGTTGTCTTTGCTTTGATTAAAGTATGACAAATATAGTAAATCCGGGGATTTGTTTATAGGCTTTTAGCTGTTTTTTCGTTGTATAGATTGAAATGCTTTACTGTTTTGGGTCTATACGGTACCGGACTCTTGTTTTATTCGCCCGATGAAGTCGTTTCTTTTCTATATGATTTCTTTATTCTTGTTGGTTGTTGCCATATTTTTTCTGTACAGCTATGAGTTTTATCCTACCAACAGGCTGTACCAGGTATGCATTGCATTTTGCCTCCAACGCGGTTTGTTAGTCAGTGTCTGGCATTTTTTATCCTGTGTTTGTTTATTTCAGGCGTCGGGCAACTTCATATATTTACTGGGGACTGGAATCATACCTGAAGTAATGTAACAATGTGCCCATTCGAAGCGATTATATGCCGAATAATACAAATTTCAGATTTTTCCTCAAAAGAGTCATTGCCCGTTTATAATGCGTTTTAACAGTAGTTTCGCCTATCTCCAATTGTTCGGCAATCTCACTTATCTTTTTCTTTTCGACCACATGCAACAGGAGAACTTCCCGTTGCTTTTCGGGAAGTATATTCAAGATATAATTTAATCGATCGTGAATATCTTGGTCGATTTCGGGATCTGCAATATTCGAGAAAAGCATGGCTTCGATGATTTTATCTTGATGTTTATATTGGATATCAAGGCTTCTTAGATAATTCATGCAATTGTTCTTTACTATTCCTAGCAGATAATAAAATACAGGTTGTTTTTCATCGTATTTTTCCACTCTAGACCACAAAGAAAGGAAAGCGTCCTGCACTAAGTCTTCTGCTTGTTTCCAATCGTAAAGATAACGCATGGCATAATGCTGTAAGGGGAGAAAGGAAGTTCTATACAATTCGTGAAAAGCCCCCGGGTCTCTTTTCTTAATCCGGTGACTTAGATTATCTTTTCCTATGATTTTTTTTGTTTTTGTCATGATATTTTCGACAAAGATAATTTTTTTCTAATACATGGTGTCCTCCGTTTTTGGATTCTATGTTAATTGTAATAAGAAAAAGCGTGATTTATGGAAAAGAATCCGATTAGTTGGGAGATATTATTGAGAAGTGCTCGTGGAACATTGTCTTTTGAAGAAGAAATTATTTTTCAAAAATGGTTGGCTTGTGATATACAGCATAAAGAATATTATGAGAGAATGTGTTTGGTTTGGTCGTCGGATGAGACCACTTGTGATTTGCATACCGATGTGACTCAAATGATGACTCGTTTTGACAATTATATTCGGGATGACCGACAAGTAAGACAGAAAAAAATGTGGAGTTATGTATATCGTTCGACAGCCTGTTTGTTGATTTTATTGACTGTGGGTGGAGGAATGGTGTTATTACAGAGAGAAAAAACGAGGATGAATATTGATAAGCAGGTTGCACAGTCCGTTTTTCCGGGTACAGGAAAAGCAATTATTCTTTTATCGAATGGCGAGCAAGTGGATATTAATTTATTGGCCGACTCTTTACCCTATCGGACAGAAGAATTTGCAATTGAAAAAGATTCTGGAATAATAAACTACATAGAACAACAGGAAACCGATGTTGGATATCACACAATTATCATACCGAAAGGTGGAGAATATCAGGTGAAATTGAGTGATGGAACAAGGATTTGGTTGAATTCAGATTCGCAGTTGAAAATACCAATATCCTTTGTGAGAAATGAAAGAAGAGTTTTTTTATCGGGGGAAGCTTATTTCGAGGTGGTGAAAAATGACCCTAAATCTTTTATTGTCGAAACAGATTTAGGCCATATAAAAGTTTACGGTACGGAGTTTAATGTAAAGTGTTATTCCGATGAGGAGCAATTAAAAGCAACTTTAGTGGAAGGCGTCATTGCATTTAGTAACGATAATGTAGCAGAATTGAAGCTTCAGCCCGGCTATCGATTGAGTCTCGTTGAAGGGAAAAGTGAACCTACTGTAGAAAAAGTAAAAATATATAATGAAATAGCCTGGAAAAATCAACGCTTTTGTTTTGAAAACAGAACTTTGGAATCGATAGCTCGAGATATGGAAAGATGGTATAATGTAAAGATCGTTTTTGATGATCCGGCATTGAAACAGCTACAATTTTCAGGTTCTTTGAGTCGATATGATGAAATTGAAACTTTACTGCGCTTTTTTGAAGAAAGTGCAGATATTGGATTTTTACTTAGTGACCATACTATTACTGTGAAAAGAAAATAAAGAAATAGAGAATGCTTCTGCAGTCGGCAAACTTTAGAGGGCATTCTCTATACATTCATTAAATATTAACGAATTAATAAACAAATGTATGAAAAAAAAAGCACCTGACAGGTATTTCTTGCCTGAATTCTTAAGAAAAATGTTGTCTGTAATACACTTTTTATTCATTTTTTCGTTGTCTTATGCAGCAACGGATAATGATACAAAACTGGTAACATTTGCAGTGAAATCTGAAAATTTAAATGATGTTCTGATCAAATTTAAAGATCAGACTGGTGTGGATATCTTATTCAACAAACAACTTATCGGAAACCGGAAATGTAACGATTTTGAAGTCGTAAATCAACCTGTTGAGGTGGTACTGGGGAAGATTTTGGAAGGTACGGGTTTTGGTTTTTCGAAAGTGGACGGAGTATATGTCATCAAAAAAATCGCAGAAAAAAATGTTCAACTAGCAGAGACTTTGTCAATTTCCGGTATAGTTGTCGATACGGATGGAGTCCCCTTGCCTGGGGTAACCGTTTTGGTTAAAGGGATTTCATTGGGTAGTGCAACCGATATAGAAGGTAAATTTAAATTGTCGCTTCCCTCACAAGAAAATGTAGTCTTGGTATTTTCGTTTGTCGGCATGCAAACTAAAGAGGTCTCTTATAAAGGCGAATCTGAAATGAAAGTGATATTGAAAAACAATGTGACTGAAATGGAACAGGTCGTCGTTACCGGTATTTTTACCCGTAAGGCAGAGAGCTATACGGGCGCTGCAACGACCATAAAAAAAGAGGAATTACAAAAAATGGGGAATCAAAATGTTTTACAATCTTTGAAAAGTTTAGACCCTGCCTTTCATATCATAGAAAACAACGATTTTGGTTCGGACCCGAACAAAGCCCCTCAGATTCAATTGCGCGGTCAACAATCCATGCCCGATATTAAAGGGACTTATAACGGAAATCCTAATCAACCGCTTTTTATTTTAGATGGTTTCGAAACCGATATTACAACAGTTTACGATTTGGATATGAATCGGGTAGAAACTATTGTTCTGTTGAAAGATGCCGCAGCAAAAGCCATTTACGGAGCCAAAGCAGCCAATGGAGTAGTGGTTATCGAAACCCATCAACCGAAAGCTGGAAAGATGAGGATTTCGTACAAAGGAGATTTGAGTCTGACGGTTCCCGATCTGACAGGCTATAATCTTTGTGATGCTCGTGAAAAATATGAAGTAGACAAAGTACATGGGCGTTATTCAGATCCCTGGTTTTGGGAACAATACCTGAACAACATCAACTCGGAAATAGAACGCGGAGTGAATACAGATTGGCTGGCCCAACCTTTGCGTACAGGTGTGGGACACCGGCATTCTCTTTATTTGGATGGAGGAGACGAGCATTTGCGCTATGGCGTGGACTTGCTTTATAATGAGATCAAAGGGGTCATGAAGAGGTCCGACCGGCAAACGATCACAGGAGGAATTACTTTAGCTTATCGCTATAAAGACCTGCTGTTCCGGAATCAGTTGAGTACCACCCTGAATCGCGCCAACGATTCTCCTTATGGCTCTTTTGTCGAATATGCAGAATTGAATCCCTATTGGACCCCTTACAATAAAAACGGGGAGCTGAAGCAGATTGCCGGTTCAACCGGAGGCGGAGGCTTGACTGGAGTTACCCGCGGGAATCCTCTATGGAACGCTTCCATTGGTACTAAAAATTTCAGTAAATATACTGGTATCACCAACAATTTTTACATCGAATGGCAGGCATTGACCGCCTTGAAGTTTATCGGACGTTTGGGGGTATCGAAAACTCTCAACAATCGGGAAGATTTTTATCCGGCTGCACATACTAAATTCCTGGACTATTCAGAAGACAAATTTTTTGAAAAAGGCACCTATAGTAAATCAGAGGGAGAAAGCAGCCATATTAATATGGATATAACAGCCAATTATTCTTTGTTGCTGAATAAACATCAACTTTTCCTGAACTTGAACTATAAAATGGAACAAAATCGTTCTGAAGAAGTTGCTTTTACCATGGTCGGTTTTCCGAATGACAAGAACGGTTTTATCACTTCGGGGATTGGGTTCAACAAGGACGATTATCCTCCTGTCGGCAATGAGTCCATTAGCCGGGAAATAGGTGTTTTGTCCGCTTTAAACTATTCGTATGACGATCGTTACTTGTCCGACTTATCCTATCGTGCCAGTGCTTCTTCCCGTTTTGGACAAGACAAACGGTGGGGCCAATTCTGGTCGGCTGGACTCGGCTGGAACTTTCATAAAGAACATTTCATGGAGCAGGCGGAATGGCTGAAGCAATTTAAATTGCGGGCCTCAACTGGTTATACCGGAGCACAGAATTTCAATCCTTATCAGGCATTGGCCATGTTCAGTTATCGTCAGACCGAAGCCTATGACAACTGGATCGGTTCTCATTTAATGGCTCTGCCCAACGATGAGCTAAAATGGCAAAAAACACAGGACTATAACATCGGATTCGACCTGAATCTTTGGGGACGTTTGATGATTGTGTACGATTATTACATACAGCAAACCAAGGACCAGTTATTAGCCTTGACCATCCCGCCTTCCATGGGATTTACCAGTTATATGGAAAATATCGGAAGTACAGAAAACAAAGGGATAGAATTGAAGCTGAATGCCCATTTGCTATATGATGTGGAAAACGACCGTTATTTGAGTACTTCTTTCTCTATTGCTAAAAATACAAATAAGCTGAAGAGAATTTCGAATGCGTTGAGAAGTTATAACGACGAGGTGGATAGTGAAATATTAGATGGAAATACTAACAGACCCCAGACTCGTTTTATCGAAGGTTCGTCTATGAATGCCATTTGGGCTGTACGCTCTCTGGGTATCGATCCGGCTACAGGAGATGAAATTTTCCTGACAAAAGACGGAGAGACAACAACGGAGTGGAAAGCCGAAGACCAAGTGGTATGTGGCGACGCGATGCCCGAATGTTCGGGTACTTTCGGAATAAATATGGATTACCGGGGAATTTTCCTGAATATGTCTTTTTATTATCAATTTGGCGGTCAGATTTACAACCAGACCTTGGTTGACCGGGTAGAAAATGCGAATGTCAGCTTAAATGTAGACAAACGAATTTATAATGCGGTATGGAAAAGGCCGGGAGACCGGGTCGATTTTTCCTATAATCCTTTTAAGATGACTAAGCCCAGTTCCCGTTTTGTGCAGGATTTGAATGAATTGCGCTTGTCGTCTTTGAATGTGGGATATGATTTCCGGCATTGTGCTTTCCTGAAAAAAAGTCGGTTACAACAATTAAAGATCAGTTTTTACATGGACGATGTGTTCCGGGCTTCTACCGTGAAGACAGAACGTGGGTTGACTTATCCGTTTGCACGTACTTTTTCGTTTTCTTTACAAGCAACCTTTTAATCGATGGATATAATGATACGAATACAAAAAATAAAAAATATACTCAGCATTTTGTTCTTTTCTCTACTGAGTGTTTCCTGTCAAGAATGGATGGATGTCAGTCCGAGTACAGAAATAAAATATGATGATTTGTTCAGTTATAAAAATGGCTTTAAAGACCAATTGACAGGAGTATACACGACTTTATGTTCGGAAAATCTTTATGGGGTAGAACTGAGTTTCGGTATGCTCGATGTACTGGGACAACAATATTATTTATGGACTCCTGCAAACGGACCTTATTATAACCTTCATCGTTTTGAGTACGACACCCCAGATGTTGAAGCCTCTATTAATACGATTTGGACAGATATGTATAATACTGTTGCCAATGTCAATATTTTGTTGCAAGGTATAGCAGAGCACCGCGGTGTGCTTGTAGAGGATGAAGAAAAAATTTACGAAGGGGAGGCTTATGCTTTGCGTGCTTTTCTGCATTTCGACCTGCTTCGTCTGTTTGGTAAAAGTTATGTAAGCGGTACCGACGAAAAGGCAATTCCTTACGTGAAAGCGATTTCAAAAAAAGTCACTCCATTATCCACCGTTTCGGAAGTTCTCGATTTAGTCATCGAAGATTTGGAGAAAGCAGCAGCCTTGTTGGAAGAAGATCCTATAAAGACTGGTCAGGCCACGACGTCTTTTCTGGGAACTCGCAGTTTTCATCTCAATTATTATGCAGTCCGGGAGTTGATGGCACGCGCTTACCTGTATAAAAACGATAAAGTGAATGCTTTGAAAAATGCACGGGAAGTGATTTTTTCGGGAAAATATCCGTGGGTGAGTAAAGGAGTAGTGGCTACCTCCGACCGCAAGGACCGTGACGGCATTTTTTCCCCGGAATGTATCTGGACGCTGAACAATACTCAATTGAAAACATTGTCGGAAAACTATTTCAAAGAGAGTGACAAAACGCTGTATTGCAAGAGTGATGTTATTGATGAAATTTTTGAAAGCGAACTATATGGTGGTTCGGATTGGAGATACATTTATTACTTTGAGCGTCCCGCTTGGTATTGGCTAAGTAATAAGCTGTATCAGTATGTCACGTCCGATTATAACAACCGTCAACCCCTATTGCGGCTCAGCGAGATGTACCTGATCGCGGCAGAGTGTGCTACCTCTAAAAAAGAAGCGGTGGAGTATCTCAACACTTTACGCCGGCACAGGGGATTTGAAGAGGTGCATGATTTGAAAGAAAACATAACGGATGAAAATTTGCAGATGGCTATCAGAAAAGAATACCGGAAAGAATTTATCGGCGAAGGACAATGGTTTTTTTATTGCAAACGCACAGAGCAGGCTGTTTTACCCAATATAACGGTGCCTTTCAGTAAAGCTTATTATGTCCTTCCTATGCCTGATCAGGAAAAAGAATATGGAAACAGAAATTAAAAAGGAAAAGTGATGAAACGATTTATACATAAATACAGTTTATTGTGCTTTGGTGTAGCAGCTATATGGTGTAGCAGTTGCTCAAAAAGCGGGTATGTACAGTACGATGCTAACTATGCTTCCCTGCGCTTTATCTATACCGCCCTAGGGAATGACAGTATCGTTTATTCATTCGCCCTGTATCCAGATAAGGAAGAGGATGTTGTGGAGATACCTTTTAAACTTGTCGGTTTAGTGTCTGGACAAAATCGTGGAGTAAAGGTTGAAGTCGTAAAAGAAGAAACTACAGCTAAAGAAAATGACAACTTTGTTATCGTAACCAGCGAACTTCCGGCCGACTCATTAAAAGCGACCTTAAAGATAAGGGTGAAAAAAACGCCGGATTTGGAAACCCGAGATTTGGATGTGAAGTTTCGTCTTGGTAGTAATGATTATTTTGCGGCAGCTCCCATCGATGAGAATATGTACCGGATTGTATTGACTAATCGTTTGGCAAACCCTAAAGGGTGGGCTTTCGGTGAATATAGTCGTGTAAAACATCAGTTTGTAATTCAGATTTTGGGAATTGCAACTGATTACGATAAGTGGACTCAGAGTGAAAAGATTCATTATACAAGTATACTGGTGGATGCATTGTATAAATACAACAAGGCGCATCCGAGAAATCCCCTGACCGATGAAAACGGACTACTTGTAAGTTTTTGATACTATGCTAATGATAAAAAATCATACTATGAAAAAGATTATAAATTTATTATTTATTATTCCTCTTTTAATTACTCTGGTCTCCTGCTATGATGACAAGGGGAATTATGACTATATAAATTTACCGGATATCACGATAAAAGCAAAAGATACGGTAAACGTAACCCAATTTCATACCTTAGAGCTTCCCGCAGATGTATATTTGGATGGTGAAGTAGAAATTGACTATGAATTCAGTTGGCGAATTTGGTCAAACAATATTGGCGGGGTCAACCAACAAAAAGTAATCGGAGACACTCAGAATTTGGTTTATAAAGTAACGGATGCCCCGGGAACTTATACCTTGGTATTAACTGTCCGTAACAAAATTACGGATGTAAAAACCTATAAACAAATTCCCGTAGTCATATCTGGTAGTATTACCGAGGGCTGGATGGTTTTGCATGAAAAAGACAGGAAAAGCGATTTTGATTTGATTATGAGTCCGTATTTTTCCAACCGGGTAAGCACAGATGAAATTCTGCACAACTGTTATGAAGCTATCAATGGCGAACCTTTAGTAGGACGCGGAGTTAAAATTGGCAGTTTTTTTGCTTTAGGACATTATCAGGAAGTCATTGTACTGACAGATAAAGATGGAGTGCGTTTGTCTGCGGTTACCATGCAAAAAACGTATGACATTTCTACTCTGATGTATGATATGTCTTCTTGGAAACCGGAAAATTATATTGCCTGGAGATATGGATCAAGTCCGTGTACCTATGCTTTTGATGGAATAATTTCCGGTGGGCGTATTTATGAATATCAATCTATTCCGTCGAGCGATTTTCCGATTTATACCGAACCCATCATAAAAGACGGGACTTATAAAGCTTCGCCCTATGTTCCAAAATGGTATCCTGTATGGCTTTATCAGGGAGTTATCTATGACGAAGAAAATGGACGTTTTTTGAGTTTCAACGGAAATACATGGGTTTTGCAGAAATTGCCGGTCGCTACGGAAATACAACCGTTCGATTGGGGGAACATGCATGCCACTCTCCGTTATATGGAAACCGGATATAATAATTATGAATATGGATTATTTGAAGATTGGACGACGCATAAATTGACACTGTGTGTGTTCAATTTTATGGTTACACCTAATATTGCTGTTGGAAAATACACGGCAGATAATTGTCCAGAATTGCAGGATGCCCGGTATTATGCAGTCGGTTCGTTGGGGCCAGTATTTTTGTATGCTACAGACCGGAATATATATCGGTATGATTATAGCAGCACAAACACGGGAGAGAAGATTTATACCTTGACTAATCCCGATGAAAATATAACGGGAATGAAAATATTCAAGCCTTGTATCGACCTTTATATTCCGAGCCATCCGTACAACAATAAAATATTGATTATTTCTACTTATAATACGAGTAAAGAAGAAGGAAAAATTTATATGTACCATATTAATGAAACGAACGGGACAATTGATGTTTCTTCAGAAAAGACATTTGAAGGTTTCGGAGAAATCCTGGATATGGAATATAATTATCCGAAATACGGTGTATAAAATGAATAGATATTTAAAAATAGGCTTTGTGCTTTCCTGCTGCTTGTGCTGGGAAGCACAAGCTTTCTCACAGGTGAAAGTCCGTTTCGGTGAAACTTTCAAGCAAGAAGAAATCCAGATTGAGTTCCAAGAACAGGTTTATAAGGTAAAATTGGACGAACTGGGGGCAGGGATGATAAATGTTCCGGATTCTTTGTCTCCCGGATATGCTGTTTTATATGGTCCGCGCAGCATTTTTTCGTTTTATCTCGAACCGGGAAAACAGCAGGAAATCACTAAGTTGAGCGGCTCAAAAATTGAATTTGCCGGAGCAGCTAAAGCAATCAACATATATTTGAACAGTTTATTTTTAAACGATCGGAATCCGGGATATGAAAAAAGTGAAGAAGAATTCCTGGAAGCGTGGGAGCCGCTTCTCGGGAGGTTACTGTCCAATCTTGATTCCTTACCCTTGCCTGTAGATTTTAAGAAATTGGAACGTAGACGCCTGCATTACGTGGCTTGTAATTTATTATTGGATTATCCGTTCTGGCATGCCAGATTATTACGTCTGCAGATGTATATACCCGGAGAAAAGTATTATCAGAAATTATTGGAACTGCTCCAGGAGGCCCCTTCTGCCTATGAGTTCGTGGAATACCGCCGATTTTTCAGAGATGGGATACAATCCTTGGCGGGAAAAGAAAAATCAGCAACAGGTAAACCTTTGGATAAATTAAAGTACGAACTGGACTACATATGTCGGAATATACAAGACGAAGAACTGGCGGGTTACTTGGTTGATGCCAGCATGTCTGGCTATATCATGTATTCCGGAGCAGAAGAAATGGGAGAATTTTTATCTCTTTATCGGGAAAAAGTGAAAGATGAGAAACAAAAAGCGGCATTTTTTCGGTTGTATGAACAATATACCCGTTTGGAAAAAGGTAGAAAAGCGCCTCATTTTTCTCTTTTGGATAAAGACGGGAACCGAAAGAATTTATCCGATTGGCTGGGTAATTATGTTTATATCGATGTCTGGGCCACCTGGTGCGGACCGTGTTGCCGCGAACTCCTGGCATTTCATAAATTAAAAGAGGAGTTTAAGGATAGGCCTATTTGTTTTGTGAGTATCTCTATCGATGCTGACGAGGCAGCTTGGAGAGCTGAGATAGAAAAAGACGGTCTGGATGTTATCCAATTGAGGGCAAATAGAGAAGATACTTTTGTAAATGATTATAAGATTTCATTGATTCCCCGTTTTCTATTGATAGACCGGGAGGGAAAAATGCTGGATGCTCATATGACACGTCCTTCAGATTTAAAAACGAGGGAAAGACTGATTACTTTATTGCTTGATGGTGACAGTGGACATGTCCGTCAGGTGGATTAATTACTGATCCACTAATGTTTATGATAAAAAAATACGGAATTTATGAACGAATTCCGTATTTTTTATATTGCCGATTTGATGGAAAAAATATCTATTATAGATTTAAAATCTGTAATATTTTTTTTGTTTCCGAAAACACTATTTCACGAATTTATCTGATAAATCGGGGAAATGTTGGGGGCTGGATGAATGTAGAAAAGCTATCCCTTGTGATAGAAAAATTAGTCAAAAATAGAGATATGATAAAAAATAACAGGACTATTAGCCAAAATCTATATCTAGTTATGAAAAACGTTCTTCATAGGTTGTGATAGATGGAGCTAATAATCAAATGTCCATAAAGGTTTTGTATAGATTTCTGAATTACTTCGGATAGAATTGTTGGACTACGTAAATAGAAACTATATTCTTGCCAGGATTTAGTTACGATCTTGTGGATGATTGATTGATTATTTTTAAGATTGAATAGGAGCGTAACTTTTTCAACTCTTTAAAAGTACTTTATTTTTGGTGCTCTCCTACACTAATAACTTAATTTAATCCTAATATATAATTTTGTTATAACTTGAATTGTAAAGCTTGCTAAAATACAAGATAAAAGAAAAGGATAATGGCATTATACCCTAATAAGTTCTTTGGGGATATTTGTTAAGTTGTTGATAATAAGATTTAAATAAATTTGAATGAAATAATTTTGAAAAAAGTGTTGATAAGATTTGGAAAATGGAAATAAATCATTGTATCTTTGCACCCGCAATCAAGAAACGAGGGGTTGAATAAATGAGTCAGTTGATCTGGTCTAATAGATTGAGTG
>JAETOX010000158.1 GCA_021771575.1 Bacteroides sp.
ACTGAAACCGATGCGTTCAAACATTCGCCGCCTTTTCCTGTTTCTGTATTGCCGGAATTTACGATACGCAATCACAGAATCGAATTCCGGCTTGTGATGCAAACGTTTTAACAAATATTTATGATCCGGAAAAAGAAGATCCCATTCTTCCATTAAATTCTGAAGACGAATTTTCTCATCCCAACTCAATTGCCCGGTGATTTCTTTGCACCATAAATCAGAGAGTTCTTCCCTTATTTCGTCACCTTTGTTCATGTTTTTAACGATTATTTATACAAATAATCCACCAAACGACAAAACGGGTACCCTTATTGACCGGATTTAATCAAGAATTGAATAAATTTATTTGCAATTCCAGTCCCTATGTTTGAATAAGAGATAAAATAAAATAAAAATATCGGGTGACAGAACTTTCCGAATATACTGATAAGCTTCTTTTTTATGTTTTTTGACCGTATTGATACTAATTCCCAGAATTTCACCGATTTCTTCCACTTTCTTCTCCTCCAGACAAAGCAGAATCACTTCTCGTCGTTTTTCTGGCATGCGGGCTATCACATTACGCAATTTACGAATAACTTCTTCCTCGATTACCGCCCCTAAATCTCCACCAATACCATCCTCCTGCCCATGTCTAGCCAAACACTGTTCTTGTATATTCCGGTCACGCAAAACTTTCAAACAATTATGATATACAGCCCGATAAAGATATCCACGAAAGGAAGGCATATCTTCAAAATAAGTATTCGCTTCCCAAAGCCGAATAATAACCCCCTGCACTACGTCCATAGCATGTTCCCTATCTTTCAGAATTTTCAAGGCATAACAACATAAGGGAGAATAATACTCCGCATATAAATGTTGCCAGGCTTTTTCCTGCTTAGTATTGATACCATATAGAAATTTTACGGATTCTTCCATCATACCGAAAGCATATAGACAAGCAAATATAATTATTACAGCCTATTTCTCCAACCACCCCTCAAAAATCTCACTTATTTATTTTCATCAATTAAAATTAAATTTTAAAAATTGCCGTTTTTCGTATATCCCAGTAGATTTCAGCATCTGGGACAAAAATATAACCATTTATAACAAAGCTAAAACAGCCCCACAGCATTTCACCGCGAGGCCATTTCTTTATCTAAAACAAACCTGAACTTATTTTATTTGCACGACATAATTAATCTCTGTCGGCGGCATACAAATATGCGTATCACAACACTGATATCCAATCTTTGTGTGAATCTCTCCTTTTCCGCTTCCGCTAATCTCCTGACGAAATACGGCTTCATCTTCATAAATAGTCGTTCCCCGGTCGTTAAAAGATTTAAAAGATGGTTTTTGTAATTTACCGACCGGCCGGTATCCTTCCGGAAGTTTTATTTCTATAGTAGTAGGAATGAACGGATCTAGTTTCGATACATTTGCATAAATATGATATCCATTATGAATTTTCATCCGTACTACAATTTCTATATTACCGTTTGCTACATTTCCCAGTCCGACAGCTACCTGTACAGGATTTTTATCATCCGTCACCTTTATTTCTGGCAACTGTCGTGTTTGTGGTTGGACATCACGAACATGATAATCATTCCCCGACATAGCATCCCGGCTGTTCACCAGAAACAACCAACCGCCCGCTTCGGTAAAAAACAAACGTTTCTTATTGGCTTCAAACCACTCCCGCCATTCCTGAGGTGTTGAAAAACGGCATAAGGTATAACGGGATAAAATACGATTGGCTTTCTCTGCTTCCTGCCCTTTTTCGAGCATTCCGATTGCTACATCCAACAACCGAAGGTCATTATTGGGGATCCCCAGACTTTTTACATCTTCATCTATGGTCAGCGTATACATGCCCTTACCCCCGTAAAAATAAGCACGGTTATGATCATAATAAGCGGCATAAGCTTTCTCATCCGTACCGAAACGATCGAATTCTTCTTTCTGATAACGTTTTACAAAATCGACATAAGATATCGGTTTTTGCGGGGTATAATCCAGTAAACCTTCTTCCTGTGGCAACAATTTTTCCCCTCTTTCTTTTTTTGCCAACACATTCTTTTGCTTTTGCAAAATTTCCTTATCCGATTGTTTATCCCATTTGAGACGCTCTTGCCAAGCTTGCCGGGTTGAGAGATATTTCTTTTCTTTCAGATAATCGCGGGTAGCGATCCGATCGTTGAATTTACGGGCAATTGGTTTTTGGCCGGCAAAATCAGCTATATATACAATCGCATTGGCAAAAACAGCTTTAGCCTCTTCGGTCATATCTGCCGGTGAAGCTGAAAAACCCCAATGCAGGAAATTTCCATGTCGACCGATAGCTACAGCATCGAGGGTTTTAGCACACACCCCACTAGATATATATTCTGCATCCGGAGAATCCTCGAATCCCCAGGGCCGGGAAACCATCCCCACGCGAAAACCTTCGTGGGTCATATATCCTTTGGTCTGAACTTGCCACATCGGAATAGAATCAGGCATCGGTCCGTCCAGATAGTAGGCATAATGGTAAGCATCCGAAGGTGTCGGTTTCATCCGGACAGTTATTTTCACCGGAAAGGGCCGGTGAAAAATAGGATGTTCGGCCCGGAAATGATGGGCATCAGCATCCAGACACAAACAATACCAATCCGTTTTCAGTCCAATACGGCGCCCCAACCTTTCCCCCATGTCTGCAATCATCACCATTGGCCGATCGAAATCTTCCGGCAAATAACCGGCACGCTTAAAATCGATAACCCTACCGGAAGAATCTTTATTCGTATAAGCCGGAAGAATAGGATCAGGAATACCATCCATTACGGTCACATCGTACCGGGCAGACAGTTCCGGAAAATACTCTCCGGCATGTATAACCTCCACTGTATTAAAATACTGTTTAAGCATATTTTCGTAGGAAGCCATTCGCTCTTGTACATCCTTCCGAAAAGCAACACTATCTACTATACCTAATGACGTCTCTATATTACCAGAACCACCGACATATAAAATCCGTAAATTACTTTTATCGATTTTTGCCCAGGAAACACAGCATATACAAAGTATGAGTCCTATAAAAAACAATTTTTTCATATTCTCTATTGCATCAATTTTTCTATTAGCTTTACTAATAAGTATTCTGTTTTATCTGGCCATTACTACTGATAATTTCAGTTTCGGGCAAAGGAGCAGCAAAACGCCGTGAATCGATGGGCAAAGTATAGGACTTGACCGCTTCACCCTGCATCACAGCAGACTTCGATATCGGATAAAAAGTTCTTTGCAGTACGACATCGTCGTCCGGATCATCGTTATTATTAAAGCGACGAATATCGAACCATCGGATAGAATAGGGTATTTCCCGTCTACGTTCTTCGAGAATTTTTTTTATAGCTTCCTTCTGGGAAGTAGCAGACAAATTGATTTCCTGGTTCGAGAGGGTATTGCTCATCCGTTTAGCCCGCAAAATATTCGCAGTTTTTAAACCTTCTTCCCATTGTCCGTTTCGGGCTTGGCATTCTGCTTTTGTCAGGATCATTTCTGCTACGGTAGGACCTGCCGGAATGCGGTCTTTGAAGAAAAAGATATATCCCGGATAACTGTAGGAAGGATTCGTCATTCCACGATCGTAAGAATAATCCTCAACGATATGATAACGGTAGCGTAAATCCATAGTGTCACGTCCATACAAATCCAATAACTCTTCGCTAGGCACATACCACCACGAAGCATGATACAATAAACGGAAATAATAAAATTCTTTCCATCCCAGCATATCAGTCATATCAGATTGCTCGTCATGAGTATAAGGAAATTTCAGGTGAACTTCCTGTTTTTTTGTAGGATCGGTGGAATTAATTGTCACTATGCTGGGAATTTCACTATAACGCATTTCCGTATTGTAATCTACCAAGACGTCGTATTCATCCAGAGCTGCCTGAGCATATTTCAAGGCTTCGGAATAATTATTCCTTCCCAGATAATACCGGGCAGCCAAGGCATTGGCGGCACCTATATTCGCACGCCACGAACGCACTCTTCCATTTTTCAACAAATGTACCTGTGTCTTCAATGCTTCCTGAATGTCACTTTCAATCAAAGCATAAGTCTCGCCCAAAGTGTTTCGCGACGATAATTCCTCGAAACTAACCGACTGTTTTAAGGGAAGTCCCAATTCATCCCCATTGTTCCCGGTATAGGGAAGACAATAGGCTGTAGCTAATTCCAGGTAACTATAAGCCCGAACCAGATGACTTTCTGCTCGTAATAAATCTTTTTCTTCTTGTGTACCGGAAACATTCCCGAGATTTTGCAAGACCATATTGGCCGTAAATATTTTCTTATATTCACCTGACCAGAAATTTTCCCGCCCGGCTGAAGGTATTCCCTCGATATCCCACAAAGTGTATTGTACACCAGCCAACGAAAAATTAGAAGGATGTGCATCATATAATTCTACGGTCAATCCATAATCATCGGTACTAAAAATGGAAGTTTGATTCTCCACGGAATAAAAACTACTGTAACTACCCAATAGAGCATCCAGCTGTTCCGTTTTGGTTACGACCAGGGATGTCGTTTTGGAAGGATTTTTATCCAAAAAATCATCACATCCTATTATGACGGCAGATAACAGGAATATACCTGCCAGTGAAAAAATTTTATCTCTCATTCTCATTGCTTTCATAATTAAAATTGTAATTTCAAACCGAATGTATAGGTTGGCTGCGGTTTCATCGAGCCTTCCGGGAATTCCGGATCTTCCTTGAATTTATTGGCATAGATAGAAAATACATTATTGACTTGTCCGTATACCTGTAAACCTGCTATACCGATTTTAGACAACACTTTGGCTGGCATATTGTAAGTCAGGTTGATTTCCTGCATGCGGACATGATTGGCACTGACAGCCAGATAGCTCATATAAGGATAAAAACGATCCCAGAAATAGAACCGATCTTCCCGATCACCGTTCATGGGCAAGGGAACAATCTTCATGGGATCACCGTTCAGCACTTCGCCAAGTTTTTTGTTCGGAAGCACTCTGGAACTCCAAACCACCGGATAATTGAACGACTGACGCATAAATTTATGTCCGAATTTACCGGTCATAATAAAGGATAAATCGAAGTCATAAATACGGAAAGTATTCGTAAATCCCAACGTCCAGGGAGCAACTTTCGTTCCCATATCCAGACAAAAATCCCTTCCGTCACCTGTCGGCCATCCGGTAAAATCGAACAAAATATCCCCTGGTCCTTTAATTTTAGGTTGCCAGTTAGGATTTGCTTCCGTTCCGTCATTATAAACTCCGGCATATTCATAACACCACAAAGTATTGGCATCTTTTCCCTCCACATAAGCACTCGTTCCGCCTCCAATCAAATTATAACCTTCGTATTTGGCCTGGAACAATTTGGTAATCCGGTTTTTATTATAGGAAATATTCAGATTTCCCCGCCAGGAAATATCATTGCCATAAATTTTCTGTGCTGTACCGATTTCAAACTCGAATCCCCGGTTAAACATTTCGGCATTATTCAATTTTTGGGAAGTTGTACCGTTGATCGCCGGTATAGAGAGCGTTGCAATCAAGTCTTTACTGGATTTATTGTACACATCCAATTTACCGGACAACATACCGGAAAAGAATGAATAATCCACACCCACATCCCAGGTTCCGGTCTTTTCCCACCGCAAGGTCGGATTACCGAAGCTATAGATGGATGCCGTATATTCGTCGGTATAAGAATTCAACGTAGTTCCCATATTGATCAAAGGTTTGAAAGAAGTCGATTTATCGACATTCCCGTTATAACCATATGTCACCCGGACTGTCAGGCGGTCCAACCATTCTTTTTGCATGAAATTTTCTTTACTCAATTGCCAGCTGGCTCCCACCGACCAGAAAGGAGCATACCGGTAGGACGGATCGTCGGTTATCAGATTGGAAGCATCCGTCCGGGCACTTCCGGAAACGGTATATTTTCCGTCGAACGTATAAGCAAGATTTCCATAGAGAGAGAAAAACCGATCGGTCTTGTAAGTGAATGCACCTGTATACTTCAGTATCTGATTTTGACCATTCCA
>JAETOX010000159.1 GCA_021771575.1 Bacteroides sp.
AGTATTGGATGGCTGAGAATCTGAAAGTGAGTGCTTATCGGGATGAAATGCCTGTCGACTATGTTACGGATACGGAAACCCTGGAAACCTATACCAAAGGAGCTTATTGCTGGTATGACAATGAAGAGGCCAACAAAGACATCTATGGTGCATTGTATAACGGATATGCCATCACCAATGGGCGTAATCTGGCACCGAAGGGATGGCATATCCCGACCGCTGACGAATGGAACGATATGCAGACTTATCTGGGAGCTACTTTAGAAACCGGATATGTATATGATGTGGCTGCCAAGTTGCGTGCAATCAGTGACCTTTGGACCGAAACCGACCCACAGAATCCGTCGACTAATGTCAGTGGTTTAAGCATATTGCCCGGAGGATATCTCAAAAGCGACTGGAGACAAGGTGATAAATTGGTCTTTGATCTGAAAGGTACAGGGGGATGTTTCTGGGCAAAACCCAGGGTAGGGGATTTCGAAACAGATCTCTGGAGGCAAATGATAGATGCTTATCCGACCATCGGGGATGCTTATGTATGGCCAATCACCGAAGCTTATTCCGTGCGTTGTAAGAAAGACGTGCAGGAGTAAAAAGAAAAGACACTGCATAACAACTTGTTTCCTGCCGGCTCATTTCTGATGCCGGCAGGAATTTTTTGGAGAACAGCCTAAACAAATTTGTGTTATCTTTGTCCGCCCTAAATAAGGGATAAAATAACTTATAAAACAAAAAAGAGATGACAGCTAATTGGTTTGAAGCGAAGGTGAAGTACATGAAGGTGAACGAAGATGGACGGGAAAAAAAGGTAAATGAAGCTTATTTGCTGGATGCGGTATCGTATACCGAGGCAGAAAGCAGAATTACTCATGAGATGGAATCGGTAATCTCGGGGGATTATTATATCAGTAGCCTGAAAAAATCGAATATTACGGAATTGGTACCGTCGGAAGATGAAAACGACGATCGTTGGTATAAAGCAAAAGTAAATATTATTGACGCAGACGAAGTTAGCGGTAAAGAAAAATCAACCGGGCAGTATTACCTGGTGGCTGCTTCGGATATTAACCGGGCGTTGCAAAATCTCGAAAAGAGTCTGGCCACTTTTGTCGTACCTTATGAAATAGCCAGTATTGCTGATACGCAGTTTATGGATGTATTTCCTTATTTTTCAGACGAAGAGGAACAAATTCCGGAAAACCTGAAACCTTTGGAAGAGGGGGAAAAAGAGATGGAATATTAGCATTTTTACAAAAAATGCCATAAAGAGCTTAGCTAAGGGGAAAACGAAATGTATAGGGATAAAGAGAGAACAAACAAAGGAAAAGTCTGATCAATACATGGAGTTCCGGGAGGCGAGAGTGGGACAACAGAGATAATTCGATTGATACAAAAGGTTTATTGAGAGTGCATTAGAGATTTATTCTGATGCACTTTTTTGTCATAAAATTTTCTGTAAAATATAAATAAAGATAATATGAAAAGGGTAAAAATGAAAATTAGAACCTAAAAATTATAAATAGGTAATAAATCATTATTTTTGTGATCGTAATGGTATAGAGTATGCAGAATATAATATCAGACATAAAATCAGGAGAGGTTCAGGCGTTTAGGGAGTTTTTTAACGATTATTATGTTGTGTTATGTGTATTTGCAGCACGTTTTTTACAAAATGATGAGCAATGTAAAGATGTGGCACAGGAGGCGCTGATGGGATATTGGGAAAAGCGGGAAGATTTTGATGAACTATATAAGGTAAAGGGATATCTTTATACTGTTACGCGCAATCGTTGTTTGAATATTTTGCGTCACGAGAAAGTAGGGCGGGAATGTTTGGATGCGTGTGAAGCAAAGCTGGAATCGGAGCTTGCTTTTGAAAATTTGGTAATTGAACAAGAGACTTATCTATTAGTCCGCAAAGCTGTGGATGCTCTTCCGCCACGGATGCGGACGATTATATACGGAATGCTTGACGGGAAGAAAAATGCCTGCATTGCAGAGGAAATGGGCATTAGTGAAGGGACCGTTAAGGCCTTGAAACAAACAGCTTACCGTAAATTGAGAGAACAACTGAAAGAGCACTTTTATCTACTGCTGTTGTTCTGATTTTTTACTTCGGATACTTCCGTCGAATGTTAATTTTTTAATTTTTTCTTCTTTCTGACTATTTCCATTTGTCACTTTAAGTGTTATATATAAAAATTAAAGTGAGCTGTGTGCGATGAAATTAGCGAAGAAACATTTTCGGATAGCTGAGATTTTAGCTATGTCTTTCATGGGCAAATGTACAGAAAAAGACAGGCAAGAGTATGTTGCCTGGAAGCAGGAGCGGAAAGAAAACGAGGAATTGGCAAAATCGATATTAAACCGGAATAATTACAGGGATTTTGAACGGGTTTCCGAACGTTTTGATTGTGAGGCAGGTTGGAAGGAGTTTATGGTAAAGTATCCGCTGGTGACGGGACAAGGAACCGATAGACATAAGAGGAGATCTGGACGTCGCATAGTACGGCTGGGATGGGTTGCTGCTGTGGTGGTAATGCTTGGTGGTATTTTATTTTGGCTGAGAGATATCGCATTGGTAGAATCTCGTTTGGAGTCGGGAATAGCCTATCGGCTTAAAGCCGGAACAATCGGAGCTCAGCTTATTTTGGCGGACGGCGAGGTTAGGAAAGTAACCGGGAATCAGACTTTTTTATATCGGGAAACAGATAATACCGTCGTACTGACGGATTCTGCAGGTATTGATTATGCTGTTTGTCCGGCAGGTGATGAAAATAAATTGATCAACACGGTTCGAACTTTGACAGGCATGGAGTATGCCCTGACTTTGGCAGATGGCACGAAAGTCTATTTAAATGCGGAGTCGGAGATTCGCTTTCCTATGGTATTCAACAGTAAACAACGGGTAGTAGAAGTAACTGGTGAAGTTTATTTTGAAGTGGCCAAAAATGCCGCTTGTCCTTTTGTAGTAAAAACGCGCGATTTATCGGTAAAAGTACTGGGAACTTCCTTTAATGTGCGGGCGTACGACCAGGACGAGGCGGTGTTTGTTACGTTGGCAGAGGGGAAAGTGCAGGTATTCGATGGGTATCAGTTTGCGGATATTGTTCCTGGTGAACAGGCTGTCTATGGGAAAACTACAAAAAAACTGGAAGTGAACCGTGTAGAAGTTTCGCGGTGTATGGCTTGGAGGAACGGGATGTTTATTTTCCGCAACGAGCGTTTGGAAGATATCATTAGTTATCTGGCCCGGTGGTACGATGTTAAATACTGTTTTATGGACGAACAGATCAAGAATGTACGTATCGGGGCGAAACTTGACCGTTATGCCGATATGAATCCCATTGTGGAAATGTTGACTGTCAATCCCGCGATTTCAGTGGAACTGGTCGATGGGGTATACTGTATTGCGAGTAAGTAGAAATAGGTTTATGCTGCAACCGTGAGCGCATAAAATACTATCAATTATTTTTTATTATATTTTACAAACAAACATTATGGAAAAAAAACGAAATGCCCGTACTCCGAGGTGGGGTATCCGGCAAAAAATTTTACTGATGATGAAATTGAAACTATTTTTGGTTTTGATTGTTTGTGGTCCGGTGACGGCGGCTGTACACTCTCAAAATAATATTTTGGATGTACAGTGGAAAAATGTTGCATTGGAACAGGTGATTTGGGAACTGGAACAGAAGACGGATTATACATTTATGTATTGGACGGCTGAGATACAGGATGTGAAAGTTACCCTGGACATCAAACAAAAATCCATCAATGATATTCTGGACCTGTGTTTGCGCAATACTGGCCTGAAATATAAAATCAACGACAATGCTGTGGTCATTCACCGTGTTCAGCAACAACAGACAGAACAAGAGACGGAGCGGATTGTAGTGAAAGGTTCAGTAAAAGACACCAAAGGTGAACCGCTACCGGGTGTGACCATTCGGCTTGAAGGAACCTCTTTAGGGGTCACCACGAACCAGGACGGGCATTTTCAGTTTTCGGTACCCAATCGGAAAGGTATGGTCCTCATCGCTTCTTTTATCGGAATGAAAGAAGTGAGAATGAACGTAGTTCCGGGCAAAGACTTGAATTTCGAGATGGAAGAGGCGGTAAACGAGATGGACGAGGTGGTGGTTAACGGTTATTTTACGCAAAACCGCAACAGCTATACGGGAGCGGTGACCACCATTAAAGGCGACCAGTTGTTAGAGGTGTCAAAGACCGACATGCTCAAGGCATTATCTTTTTCGGTGCCCGGTTTGCGTATCGTGACTGACAACGCCAGTGGTTCGAATCCCAATAAAGTGCCCGAAATCATCTTACGTGGTATGAATTCACTCGATAGTGAAAACATGGAGCAGGGATTGAACCGACCCTTGATTATTATGGACGGTGTGGAAATCAGCCTGCAACAATTATACGACCTTGACATGTTCGATATCGACCGGGTGGATGTGCTCAAGGATGCTTCTGCTACGGCAATGTACGGGGAAAAAGCCGCCAATGGTGTAATCGTGGTAGTGAGAAAGCGGGTAATGGAAAGTAAATTGAGGGTGCGCTATAATTTTGTCCCCAATATCGGTTTCCCTGACGTTTCTTCTTTCAACCTCTGTTCTCCGTGGGAAAAACTGGAATTGGAGCGTCTGTACGGGAAATACGACAGCCCCACGGGTGCATTCGACGAACTGTATAACGAAAAATTGAAACGAATCAATGCCGGTGTGAATACCGACTGGAAATCCATCCCGTTGCGCAACTCTTGGTCGCATGCCCATTCTCTGAGCATTACCGGACGGGGGAGCGGTATGGACTACGGGATTAGCGCCAACTATTCGGATGACCGGGGTGTCATGAAAAAGGACTACCGCCGTAATTTGGGTTTGGGCTTCTATTTCTCCTATCATTTGAACAACAAGCTGACAGTGAGTTTCCGTTCCGATTTCTACAAGAACAATTCCAAAGATTCACCTTACGGAACTTACAGCGATTGGGTGTCTGTCAATCCCTACGATTCGCCTGTAAACGAAGACGGGGAATGGGTAAAATTATTGTCGTATGACAAACTCAATCCGATTTACAATGCCACGTTAAGTAGCTTCAGCATTGCGGAGAGCAAGAGTTTCACCAATAGTTTGAATCTGAGATGGGATATCGTAAAAGGGTTGTATTTCAGCGGGAATGCCAACTACTCTATGTCAAACCGCCAGTCGGACGTATATGTCTCTCCGGATGACAGCCGTTTCGCGCGTGCGGGAGTCAAGGAAGATGAAAGAGGGTCTTACGACGTGAACGGAAGCAATGCTTACTCCTGGGCTTTGTCCGGCGTACTCAACTACAGCCTTTCCCTGGATGAGGACGGTACCATGCTGAGCCTTCACGGAGGAGCGGATGTGTCGCAGAACGGAGGAAGCTCTTTTGCTTTTAGAGGTGTCGGATTTACGAAAGACCGCTTGGACGACCTGAACTTCGCACAGCGTTATCCCGACGAAGACAGACCTTCCGGCTCGCAATCTTATGGGGCGACAGTGGCTTATTTTGCCAATGCCAACTTTATTCTGAAAGACCGGTATTTTGTGGATTTCTCCTATCGTACTTCAGGCAACTCCGTCATTTCCAAAGACCGGCGTTGGTCGCCCTATTGGTCGGCGGGTATCGGTTGGAATCTCCACAACGAGAACTTTATCGCCAATCTGGAATGGGTGGAGAGTTGCCGTTTCAGGGCAAGTGCAGGATATGTGGGAAGTAATAATTTCGGAGGTGTACTTGCACAGACCATCTACACATATGGGGATCCGTATGATGATTATTTGGGAGCTTTGCCCTCGGCAATGGGAAACGATAAATTGAAATCGCAACGTACCCTGAAATTGAACGGGGGTGTGAGTATCGACCTGTTCAACGGTCGTTTGGGCGTAAATGTCGATTTTTACAAAGAGATTTCCAAAGACTTGCTGATGGATGTTGCAACGACTCCTTCCACTGGATAT
>JAETOX010000160.1 GCA_021771575.1 Bacteroides sp.
AATCTCCGAATATTTCAGATTATAATAAAAACGAAATTCACAAATTTCCCGGTACTTGTCTGGCAATCCGGCAATAATCTGTTTGATATTTGCAATCAACTTTTCATCGTCCACCCATTCCAATGCCTCCGCTTTCTCGGCAGCCTGCAAATAAAGAATTTTATGACGGTCTTCCACTCCCCGGTCACGCAAATAGTTCAGACAACCGTTTCGCACCGTTACACAAAGATATGCACCAATATTCACTTCTGGTTCCAATTGAGAAATGTTTTCATACAGTTTGATCAGCGCATTCTGAACAATATCTTTGGCCACTTCATCATCGAATACGAAATTCCGGGCAAATCCATGCAAACGGACAAAATAACGGTCGTACAATTCCATATAAGCACGGCTGTCTTTTTGCTGTAAACGATGTATAAAATTCCCTTTCATTTCGTTAATGTATCTCTGTATGCAAATATATAACCGAAAGAGTATGCAAAACAAATTTCAATAATAAAAAATAGAGCACCGAAAGCTATATTTAACCTTCGGCGCTCTTATCCGTTATCTTCAATTTTACCGGATTTGTTATTCCATATAAAGTTTCAAATCTTTCGGATGTTCGCCTAACTTAACTTCCACACTTTTCAGTTCGTTTTTTCCGTCTACATAATTTACGATATAAGTCTGATCTTTTTCCAGCATAAAAGTCAGCACATCGTTCATATCCTGTGTCGGTCCAGCACTACGTCCTCCCCCCATTTGCAATTTTCCTTTAAAAACATCCATATTGGTAGCCACACGATCCCCGGATTCTTTATCGTGCTTTTTGTCTTTAAACACCATAACTCTCAAAGGTACGTGATTACCATCGGAGGAAATCCCGGCAAGATGCGATTTGTACAGGTCGGTGTAATTATCGGTAGTATTCGTAGCCGAAACGTACCGGATATTTTCATCCCACACCAACGGAAAATAAATATCAGTAGGTTTAAAAGAAGAAGAATAAATCGCTTTATCGGTATCGTCTTTCACTGCTTTTCCGGCATCGGCAAAAAACCAGGCGTTATCCAATTGTCCGGGAAAATAATATTCGGTAAAATACCATTTACCGTCGGCCCATACTTCGGTCCAGTTATGGTTTCCCCGTTCATCGTGCCAACTGGGCGTACCGGCTACGCGCGAAGGAATCCCCACCGCCCGGAAAGCATCAGTCAGGAGAATAGACAAGCCCGTACACGAAGCCATGCCTTGACGCATCGATTCAAAAGGAGCCTGATCCGGTTTCTCGCGTTTGGTATTATAATCTACCATCACTTCATCCCGGATGTTCCGGTTCACCGAATCGATAGCCTCGAAAATAGTCCGGCAATTGGCAACGTATTTACCGAAGCGTTCGTAGAAATCCTTCCGCCAGTTTTCGCGTTTCTCGTTTAAACTTACATAAGGCAATACATCGTTTAAAAACAGGGAATCCGGTATGGTCTTCGCCCAAGGATACTGTTCCCGTGCTTTATAAGCATAAGCCGTATTTTCCAATAAAAAACCGGCAGTCAATTCTTTCAAATCCCGTTCGGGCATATAGGCCACCAAAAAGGCAACACCTTCTTTTTGTTCCTTCGGTGCTTCCTGCAAAGCTTTTTCCAATTCAGTGCGATTCTCTCCGGCCTTTACCAATGCCTGATCCAATAAAAGATGATATTTTTCCGGTATTCCGGCATATTTATCAGATCCACAAGCTGCCAGTATGCACACCCCAATAAAAAATAAAACAGTTTTCATCTTACTCCGATGTTTAGTGTATTTTTACTTTCTGTCGCTAAAATATTTCATGAACTGAGCTCTTTCATAACGGTCGGCATGATCGGCATCCGCATATGAAAGTTTTCCACGAAAATCTTCGATTGTCTCGAAAGATTTCTGGCTCATCCAACTACTTACAAAATGATTCATCGTGCGGATACACCCCAATCCCTGTTCGTACAGAGCAGAACATACCTGTACGGTAGTTGCACCAGCTAACAATAATTTTACTACGGCTTCTCCGTTATGCACGCCTGTTGAAGAAGATATCTGTTGCAGCTTATCCTTTCCGGCCAAAATTCCGGTCCAACGCAGGGTAGTACGCAAATCAACCGGCAAACTGAAGACAGAAGCCGATCCGACAGTCAGGTCTTCTATATCGATATCCGGTTCGTAAAAACGGTTGAAAATAGTAACGGCATCCGCACCGTAAGCCTTCAATTTGCTGACAAAAGCCGGCAGATTAGTAAAATAGCGGCTGATCTTCATAATCACCGGAATTTTCACCACCGCCTTGACATGCTTGACGATAGTAAAATATAACTGCTCCACCTCTGTACTTTCCATAAAAGCGTCGGTAGGTAAAACAAAGGCATTCAGTTCGATAGCATCAGCTCCCGCCTTTTCCAATTCTATGGCAAAACCGGCCCATTCTCCGTCACGCAAACAGTTGATACTGGCAATCACAGGGATATCCAGTTGAGCTTTTGCCGCTTTAACCAAATCGATATATTGCTGAATGGTGTTAGCGCGGATATAATTCTGAATGTAATCGGTCTCTTCAGGATAACTTGTATCTCCCAATGTATGGGAAACTTCCTGATTGATTTGTTCTTCAAAAATAGATTTTAGAATCACAGCGCCTACACCGTTATTTGCCATTTCCTGCAATTTATGAATGTCGGCAGTCAACCCACAACTTCCTGCTATAATTGGACTCTTCAACTCCAGTCCTACAAACTTTGTCTTCAAATTTGCCATAATTAAAGTCACTTTTTAGTTTTTAACTTTTAGTTTTTAGTTTTATATACCCTCTCTCCGAAAATAGAGCTACCGATGCGTACCATCGTACTTCCCTCTTCTACCGCAATCTGGTAATCTCCGGACATCCCCATCGATATTTCCCTGAAAAATCCCTGCTCGGGAAAATACTTTTCTTTCAAACGGTCGAATAACTGACGAAGATGATGAAATTCCTGCTGTATTTGTCGTCTATCTTCTGTGTATGTGGCAATTCCCATGACGCCGGCAATCCGGACATGCCGGAGGTTCCGGTATTCTTCACTTCCTAACAACTCATCGGCCTCGCTCTCGGTCAATCCCGACTTGCTCGCTTCATTGGCAATATGAAATTCCAGCAGGCAGTCGATCACTCTCCCTCGTTTTTCAGCCTCCCGGTCGATTTTCCGTAATAACTTCAGGCTATCGACCGAATGAATCAAGGACACAAAATCCGCAATGTATTTTACATTTTTCTCTTGTAATTGCCCGATCATGTGCCATTCAATGTCTTTAGGCAAAATCTGATATTTAGCAGCCATTTCCTGGGGTCGGTTTTCCCCGAAAACGCGTTGTCCGGCATCGTATGCCTCCTGAATATAATCCGCTGGCTTCGTTTTCGATACGGCAATCAGGCGCACCCTTTCCGGTAACGTTTTCAATATTTCCGAAATATTTTCTTTTATATCCATTTTTGTATAATATCCAACCAAATTCCTGAAGAATAATTTTCTCCCTAAAAACTTTATGTACAAATATAAATCTTTTCCTTAAATTTGTCCGAACAGACGAAGAAAATCATGAAAATTATCCATACAGCTGACTGGCATATCGGACAAACTTTTTTTGGCTACGAACGAATTGAAGAGCATCAGTTTTTTCTAGATTGGCTAACCGCACAGATTACAGCGCTCGAAGCCGACATTTTGTTGGTCTGCGGTGACATTTTCGATGTGGCCAATCCTTCGGCACAAGCCCAACGGCAATTTTATCGTTTCCTGAAACAGGCAACAACCCGGAATCCGGGTTTACAGATCATTATCATCGCCGGTAATCACGATTCTGCCACCCGTTTGGAAACTCCGGTACCTCTACTCGAAGAAATGAATATATACATCCGTGGAGTCGTTCCCCGCAAAAATACCGGTGAGATCGACATGGAACGCCTGATTATCGAGCTCAAAGACCGGAACGGCAAGCGTGAAGGCTGGTGTATGGCCGTTCCTTATCTTCGTCAGGGCGACTATCCCCCGGGAGATGCCGAAGAAAATCCTTACGGAAAAGGAGTAAAAAGGATGTACGATGCCCTTCTGGCTGCTATAGAGCAACGCCGACAAGCCGATGAAGCCATCGTCGCTATGGGACATTTACAAACCTGTGGATGCTGGCTATCGGAAAACGATCCCAGCGAAAGACTGATTATCGGAGGGCTGGAAGGTCTCCCGGAAGATACGTTTTCTCCCGAAATCACTTATACGGCCCTGGGGCATATCCACCGCGAACAGTGGGTGAACAAACAAAAAGCTATACGCTACGCAGGTAGTCCTCTACCGATGTCCTTTGCCGAAGAAAATTACCGGCATGGTGTTATTTTCCTGGAAATCAGTGCCGGAAAAATTATCCGGCAGAAAAAAATACCTTTTTGTCCCCCTACACCCCTGCTCCGCATTCCCCGTCACCCGGAACCGCTGTCCGACGTCTTACTCTACCTCGCCCAGTTACCGGAAGAAACAGAGCATGAGGCTGCACCTTACCTGGAAGTCTGTGTATTATTGACTGGTCCGGAACCAGCCCTACGTAACCGGATCGAAGAAGCCGTACAACACAAAAACGTACGGCTCACCCGGGTAGTCCCCTTTTACCCCGAAACCACTTCAGCCGAAAGCTCCGCCGGGTTTATATCGGCCGAAGAATTGATGGATCCGTGGAAGATGTTACAAACCGTATATGAAAAAAAATACCGACAAACCGTTCCCGACTACCTGGCTCGTTTGTTTCGGACAGCTTTAGAAGAATCATACTCAAAACTGGAAGATACGCATGAAAATACTACGCATTAAAGGTAAAAATCTGGCCTCCATAGCGGGAGAGTTTGAAATCGATTTTACGACCGAGCCACTCCGTTCTGCCGGTATTTTCGCTATCTGCGGCCCGACAGGCTCCGGAAAATCCACCTTATTGGATGCCATTTGTCTGGCTTTGTACAACACAACTCCCCGGTTGACGGGTATCGAAACAGCCAAAGTCAACGATATCGGTTCGGAACTGATCCAGCAAAGCGACCGCCGGCAAATCCTCCGGCGGGGAACCACCGAAGCGATGGCCTCCGTCGAGTTTATCGCCATAGACGGCAAGGCTTATCGTTCGGTATGGCGGGTATGGCGGGCCAATAACAAAGTAAGTGGAAAATTACAACCGGCCGAACTTCGGGTATACGATCCGGTCACCGATACTCCATTGACTAACGGTATAGGTGAAGCAGAAGATAAATTAGTTCGACTTACCGGACTTACTTACAATCAATTCACCAGAACGGTATTATTGGCACAAAATGAATTTGCCCGTTTTCTGAAAGCCCGGAAAGATGAAAAGGCCGAAGTACTGGAAAAGCTTACCGGTACGGAAATTTATTCCATTATCTCCAATGTAGTCTATAACCAAACGGCTTCCATCCGAACAGTGTGGAAAGATTTAAACGGGCGAATCGGGAATCTTCAATTGTTGAGCGATGAAGAAGAGATCAACCTCCGTCACCGATTGAATCAATTGGGTTTACAAGAAAAAGAACTTCAACAAAAAAATGAAGATATCACAAACAAAACACACTGGTACAATCAGTTAAATTCTTTAGAAAATTCTGTTCATTTAGCCAAAGGGCAGCTCTCTGCTGCCCAAAAAGCCTTGGACGAAACCCACGAACAAGCTCTCTGGTTACAACAAATAGAGAGCATAGAGGAAGGCCGCCCTTTCTGGCAACACAAACAGGAATGTATCGTTCATTTACAAAAAGAACAATTAAAACGCCGGCAACAAACTCAACAATTGGAGCTCTTAAAAAGAGAAAACGAAACAGCTTGCCGGAAAACAG
>JAETOX010000161.1 GCA_021771575.1 Bacteroides sp.
TGATGCCGCCAAACTTTTGCAGGAAAGAAAAGGAATTGCTTCCCAAGTGGTTTCTGCTATTTCTGAAGGTTTATTCCGCCAACAACCGACTGCTTATCAAGAAGAAGTGATTCCGGCTGACAAACCGCATTTCGGGCTGACTGCAGGTCTGCCGGTAACTTTGGAAGGCTTGGTAGGAGGTCATGGAAAGGTTCATGGAGTGGACCACTTCGGATATTCGGCACCCGCCAAAGTCCTGGATGAGAAATTCGGTTTTACAGGAGAATTCGTTTATAACGAGATCTGTGAATTATTGAATAAATAACCAAACCGTTATCCCCAAAAGTAAAGCTCCCTACAGGGAGCTTTATTTTTTATCTGTCTGTGTCTCCTAAACCCGTCACACAAATCCGATCCGTTTCCGTTCTCCCATAATTCCGGCTACAAATTGTTCGGTGAACATATTTACATCCTGTTTTCCGACAGATATGAATTGAAGTATATCCCAAAGGATTTTTCCAAAATTAAATAAATGGAAATTCCACACCAGAAGAAAACTTTACTTTTTGGCTTTGGTAAATTCTTCTATCAGCGACCTGAAAGTTTCCTTGACAGACATGATCCTGGTTGCTTTATAGGCATTCGCCCCAGCAAAGGCGTATCCATTCTGCATATTCCCTTTAAAAGCGTTATATAAGGCAGAAATGATGCAATACGGACTTTTGGTAATATCACATGTTTTGATACAATTGAACGGACATTTTTTAGGTTGTTTCTTCCCCTCTTTGATCTTTTGTATAAATTCAGAAAAAATAGCTCTTCCCGGCATCCCGACAGGACTTTTGATAATTTGAATGTCCTCTTCATGGGCATCGATATACGTCTGTTTGAATACCTCGGAAGCGTCACATTCCTCGGTAGTGACAAAACGGGTTCCCATTTGTACCCCGTCTGCCCCCAGTTCCATAATCCGACGTATATCCTCTCCCGAATAAATTCCTCCAGCAGCAATAACCGGAACCTTTTTACCGTATTTTTCTTCAATTTCCCGGGCTTCTTCTATCACTTCCGGTAAAATATGCTCTAACGAAAAATGCTCATCATCGATCTGGTCGTTTTTAAAACCGAGATGTCCTCCGGCTTTGGGTCCTTCCACCACCAAAGCATCCGGAAGATAATCATAAATGTTCTTCCATTTTTCACAAATCAGTTTAGCCGCTCTTCCGGACGAAACGATTGGCACTAATTTGGTTACGCTGTCTTTTTGCAAAAAGGACGGCAAATTCAATGGCATACCGGCTCCTGCAAAAATAATATCTGCTTTTTCAGAAATCGCCGTTTTCACTAAATCGGCAAAATTAGAAAGGGCAACCATGATATTTACCCCGATCACTCCTTTGGTTTTTTCACGTGCTTTATGCAGTTCTTCTTTGAGACCTAAAATACTAGCTTCCAGATAATTTTTAGAAAGATTGCTATAAATGACCCCTAACCCGGCGGCAGAAATTACTCCAACTCCTCCCTCATTTGCAACAGCGGAGGCCAGACCGGACAGAGAAATACCGACTCCCATTCCTCCCTGAATGATCGGCACCGGAATAGATAAATTGCCGATCTTTAGATTTTTCAATAACATAAAATAAAATTATAAATTTGATATTTTCAAAGATAGGCTATTTTAACTATATATTGTTAGACTTTCCGGTATGTAACAAAGATTACTATTTATTGACGATAATATACTCTGTTTTTAATTATGCCGATTTGTTCTTTCAGTAAACAAGCCTCTTCGGGTTGCCGATTTCCCATAATCCATAGCGGACAAGCTTCTCCCTTTCCATCATAAGCCGGTTGGATGTAAGACTGGTCCAGAATCATATATCCGTTTCTCTGGTAATAGTTTACCCGGCGGGTAGTCATCTCGTCTTCTGCCGGTTCTACCTCCAACAGCCGAACTCCATTCAGGTGTTCTTTTGCCCAATCCAAAATCTGCTGGCCTATCTTTTTATTGCGCATTTCGGCAAATACAGCCAAATGTTCCAGGTAATAAAAACTACCGAAATTCCAATAGACGAACAAGCCGGCCAGTTTACCTTCACATTCCACCGCATTAAAAAACATAGCCTGTTCAGTGTGTAATAATTTTTCCAGTTGTGCTGCCTGTCTTCGTTCTTCAGGCGGGAAAGCTTCTGTATATAAGGGCATCAACCGCCCCAATAAAGGATCGGATGGCTGTGTAATTCTGGTCAGTGTGATCATAGTTTTTCTATTTTTATTGAATATTTTTATGTTATGCTGTTTTTTATCCTTTACGGCTTCTGAGGGGAATTAATTTCTTCAACCGTACCCCTTCGCCACTATTGGCCAATATCACTGTCGAAACTGCCAGCAGTATAATCAGTATACCCAGCGACTGACTTAGTCCGATCTGTTCCTCCAGAAACAAAACTCCCATTGCCACCGCTGTCAACGGTTCCATACATCCGAGGATAGCTGTTGTCGTCGAGCCAACCTGTTTCACCGAAAGGATCAAAGTAAAATCGGAAACCAAAGTTGGAATGGTGGCCAGCAAAAAGAGGTAAACACCTGTATGCCAATCGGGGATTATCTGCAATGCAATTCCTTTGACTAACAAATTCAAGCCGAAGACGACTGTTCCGATCAAGAGAATGTAAAAAGTCAGGATCAACCCATCCATCCGGTGAACACAGGATTTGTTGACTCCTACAATATAAACGGCATAGGTAATCACTGTCGTCAATACCAGCAATAACCCTTTAAAGCCGATTTCACCGGTCGAACCGCTATAGCTTAACAAGTAAACACCTGAAATTGCCATAAAAGCAGCTATAATCAATGGCATAGAAATCCGGTCGTGAAAAAATACGATCATCATAGCAGTCACAACTACCGGATATAAAAAATGAATGGTCGTCGCCACCCCACTGGGAATATACAAATAAGAGGTTGTTAATAATAAAGCGGTTAAAGCATATAATATCCCCAGTCCCGTCAACGTTATCAATTCTTTGAAAGTAACTTTTAAAGGACGTTGCCGTACAGCCAACCAAATACCCAGGATCAATGCCGAAATCCCGAACCGATAAAACATAACGGAATCTACGCCCATACCTTTCCCCAACACCGGAAGCGCAAAAAGCGGAATCAAACCGAATGTGGAAGAGGAAACAACTCCATAAATCAAGCCCTTGACAGGATTCATTGTCTTTCTTTTTAATTAAACTCAGGCAAAGTTACGCAAAATAACGCAGAGAAGAATCTATTTTTTAAAAACTAAACATATTTTCTCTCCCAAACCTTGTTTTCTTCAAAAAGAAGTTCTATCTTTGCACTCGCAATACAGAAGATATTGACTAAGATTGCGGGGTGGAGCAGTGGTAGCTCGTTGGGCTCATAACCCAAAGGTCGTTCGTTCGAATCGGGCCCCCGCTACAAAAAAAACCGACAGATGCAAAGAGCTTCTGTCGGTTTTTCTATTAACAGTTTCGGTTGATGTATTTGTGTTGTCTGCCCCCGATCGCAGGTAAAAAAGTAAAAACAACCAGACTTTCGGATTAATTTCTATTATCACCGATTCAATTCAAAGCCTAACAACATTCCATCATATTGACTGGCTATCTTTCCCAATGCAGAAAGGGCAGAACTTTTGGTAACCCCCGACAACAAACCGACTATTTTCAACAGGCGATCTGCATTGAATAATAAAGAAATACCCTGAGAAGATCTCACCAAAGTTGCTTCCACAGGAAGTAAAGCATAATAACGCAAAGTCAATATGCCTGTCGCAACATCATAAGTATAAGTTCCTTTGAATGTTTTCTTTCCTATGCAGCTCGTAAAGGTTGAATCTTTGGCAAAAGTATAGGATAATTTCCCCGGTACAATTCCTACTTTGGCATAGGCAGCATCCAGCTTGGTATTCATAGCTTCTGCCAAAGCAACTCCCCCGGCTTTCTGAAGCAAATCTTCACTTTTCAGCCGCGAGGCAGCTCCCCGGTATTGCCATGTTCCCTCCAGGTCTTTCGCCTGGAAAGCAGTAACTTCTTTTACTTTACCGAGTACTTTTTTAGCTGCTTCAGAATTCAGCAAATCTTCTAATGACTGGGCATAGAGCGTCCCGGAAGCGATTAACATCAGGAATAATATTCCTATTCTTTTCAATTTTTTCATATTTACCTATTTTAAATGTACAAAAATACAAGCTTCTTTTTCAAATCTGAAAAAATATCGGATTAATTGACCCGGTTTATCGCACAAAAGAGCCATTCTTCAAATAAAGAAATCAGGAGCTATATGAATTAGCTATCATCTTCAGTAACCCCAATATATATAAACAAAGAAAGGCATCTTTTTAGAAGATGCCTTTCCTTTATACATAAAGAAATTTTCTTATTTTTTCAAAACTTCCTTTACCTGATCGGTAGTAACCATTTGTTCTTTGAAAGTGTATGAACCAGTCTTCGGAGACTTCACCATTTTAATCACTTTCGCATACCCTCTACCGTCTCCGGTTTTCAATGTTGCAACGGTTTTCTTTGCCATAGCTCAATTATTTTATTTCGCGGTGTAACGTTACTCTTTTCAAATACGGATTGTACTTTTTCAGTTCCAATCTTTCGGGAGTATTCTTTCTGTTCTTGGTAGTGATATACCGAGACATTCCTGGCACACCTGATTCTTTTTGTTCTGTACATTCCAGAATCACCTGCACTCTGTTTCCTTTACCTTTCTTTGCCATCGTCAGTACTTTTAAATAGTTTTAATTAATCCGGCTTCTGTTGCATCTTTTAAACATGCACTTAAACCTTTCTTATTAATCAAACGAAGACCATCGGCTGAAACATTCAGGCGAATCCATCTGTCTTCTTCGGGCCAATAAAAATTTCTTTTGAACAGGTTGATTGAAAATGTTCTCTTTACTCTTCTTTTAGAGTGAGATACATGGTTTCCACCCATTGCTCTTTTTCCGGTTATTTGACAAACTCTTGACATCTCTCAGTATTTTTTATAAACGCTTTCCAAACAGAGTGCAAAGAAAATACATTTTTTCTACATAAGCAAATCAGTTTCAAAAAAAAACACGACTTTACTGAAAAAAATCATGAACCAAGCTTTAGACAGAAAAAAATTCTTACATTGATTTTTAATATACATAACGAATATTACTTTTGTAGGATTCGTCATTTCTGCGTACTGAAATAACAATAATAATAAAACAGATCGAGCTATTTATGAAAAAAATCACGTATTTACTTTGTTTTGCGGGGATTATGTTGCAAGCCTGTCAGGAAAAAACAGACACAACAAATCCATTTTTCGGGAAATACAATACACCGTTCGAGGTGCCACCTTTCGACAAAATCCTGAATCAGCATTATTTACCGGCTTTCCGGGAAGGTATCAAACAACAGGAAGCCGAAATTCAGGCCATCATCGATAATCCCGAAGCTCCTACTTTTAGCAATACAATTGAAGCGATGGAAAAATCGGGTCAGTTGTTGAATAAGGTTTCCTATGTATTTTTCAATCTCCGGGAAGCAAACACCAATGACTCCCTCAATGCCATTGCTGAGGAAATCATGCCCGAGATCACGGCTCACACCGACGGGATCAATCTGAACGAAAAGCTGTTCGCCCGGATTAAAGTGGTATATGACAATCAGGAAAAAGAAAATCTCACAACAGAGCAGAAAATGGTGTTACAGAAATACTACAATAACTTTGTTCGTGGAGGAGCAAATCTTTCTCCGGCAGATCAAGAGAAACTAAAACAAATCAACGGCGAACTGGCTTTACTCAGTCTCAAATTCGGGGATAATCAACTGAAAGAAACCAATTCCTACCAATTGGTGATTGAGCAGGAAAAA
>JAETOX010000162.1 GCA_021771575.1 Bacteroides sp.
AAAAATATTAAAATTTCACTCTAAACAGCTCAAATGAAAAAATATTAAAAAAATGTTACTTTAATAGGCTTTTTTTCCTACATTTGAAACGCGAAAATGTGCAATTATTAATCCGCCCAAACGGCATCAACAATTGGAGTTATTTTAAATCAAGTGAACATGGAAGGATACGACAGAAAAGAAGGATTGGACAACGATCGTGAAGAGATTTATTCTAAGGCAGTGAGAGCAGGGAAAAGAACTTATTTTTTCGACGTGAAAGCTACCCGTAATAATGATTATTATCTTACCATCACCGAAAGTAAGAAAAGATTCGACAACGACGGAAATCAAAACTTTGAGAAACACAAAATCTTTCTCTATAAAGAAGACTTTGAGAAATTCTCCGAAGGTTTGGACGAAGTAGTCGCTTATATCAAGGCAGCTTTAAACAATGAACCTGCAAGAACGGAATACCAAGAACCGAAAAGAGAAGAATTCGATGTCGATTTCGACCAGATTTAAGGATTCTTCCAACATATAAAAAACGGCTTTTCAGCCGTTTTTTTATTTACTTCCAACCAAGTCCCGGATCACTACCGAAGCGATAAAACAACCGAAGATCGGCGGCATATAAGAAATCGTTCCTACATTGGATTTTTTATTCTGACTCTCGGCAAGCACAATAGCCTCTGGATCGGTAAATTCCGACGAAAACACGACTTTCACCCCTTTGTATACACCGAGCTTATGCAGGCGTTTACGCAACATCCGCGCCAGATTACAATTGTAACTTTTAGAAATATCCGCCACTTCTATTTTGGAAGGATCTAATTTTCCTCCCGATCCCATCGAACTAACGATCGGTAAACTCAATTGCAAGCTATGATATATTAAAAATATTTTGGGAGCCAGGGTATCGATTGCATCCACCACATAATCGTACCTCGCTCGTTGCAAAATTTCAATCATCCCCTCATCCCGGATAAATTCATCGATAACGTGTAAACGGATTTCCGGATTGATGTTCCGGAACCGTTCGGCCATAATTTCTGCTTTCGGCTTTCCCAGATTACAATCCAAAGCAGGCAATTGCCTGTTTTTATTGGTCAGCTCCACGACATCCCCATCGATAATGGTCATCTCTCCGATCCCTGCCCTGCACAACTGTTCAGCGGCATACGCTCCCACACCACCAAGCCCAGCAACCAACACATGGGTCCGCTGCAATTTCTCCAATCTTTCTTTCCCGAGTAACAGTTCGGTCCGACTCAACCATTCAGTCATAAAAGTATTTTTATTCTTATTCAAGTAACTCCTAAATAACAAACAATTTGTCAAAATTGGTACGGACTATCTGTTGCAATTTTTCCACAGTTATCTCCTTTCGCCGGGCGACCGACTGGTAAATTTCCTCGATGGTAAAATCCGAATTATCTGTTTCGATCAAAATTTGGTTGTCCGGAATCTCCGGCAACAACCGATATACATTCGACCCAATCTCCATGACATGCCTACCGGCAGAAATATAAAATCCATGCTGCAACAAATCCTGTAGAATCTCCCGTCGGTTGTTGAATCCATGCATGATCCATTTGCAATGGGAAGGGCATTTTTTATATACCGCGATCAGTTCCGGAATAGCCCGTACCCCATGTATAATCAAAGGCAAATCATACCGAGCCGCCAGTTCTGCCTGACGCCCGAACAAGTCCTGTTGCACCTCCATCGAAACCGGCGAATTCCGATCAAGCCCACATTCACCAACAGCTACAATTTTCCCGGTAGCCGCCGCCAACCCGATCTCCTTCAATTTTTCTTCTGCTGTTGCATCAATATACAGGGGATGAATCCCCATCGAAAAATAAGCTTTCCCGTTCTCTGGCAACATAACCTCCCCCAAACAAGGATCGACAATATTGATTCCCGCCCCGGGCTTGTGGGTATGTACATTAATAAAGTCTTGCGCCATAATCCTCTTTCCTTAGTCGCCGCCAACGTACAAAAACCTTTCCAACTGTCGTACGACTTTTACAAAGCAAAGATAGTGCAAGCCTTCTATAATATCAAGTACACTTGAATTAGGGATTTGTAATATGTGAGCAAATTTAGCAATCAGAGAAAAAACTCCCCGGGAAGAACGGAGTCGGCAACCCTTTTATTCAATCCCGGGGAGTAGCATGCCCAAAAGCAACTTATTGCTTATGACACATGATAGTTAAAATCGTCTTATCAGTCTGTTCCATACCGGTTGTGCCGATCAAACCGACATTCCGGATTGTTTTTTCGATATCTTCCTCGATAATACCATCATTATGGGTTTTAATGCCTTTTATGGATAACAGAGCAGCCTGAACAGCAGCGGATACCCCTGAATATACTTTCAGCGCGCATCCTTGTTTAGCTCCGTCACACATCATTCCGGTGAGGTTGGAACACATGGTTTTGATGGTATTGACCACTTGTTCGTAAGTTCCTCCCATCAGATAGGTAATAGCGGAAGCAGAACCTGTACCGGCAATCAGAATTCCACAAAGAGCAGAAAGATGGCCCATATAATAATGGATGTGAGCTGCAACCAGATTACTAAAAGCTAATGCCCTGATCAATTGTTCGCGGGAACATCCGAATTGTTCGGCAGCCACCACAACCGGCAGGTAAACGGTAATACCTTGATTACCACTACCAGAATTAGTCATCACCGGCTTTTCACATCCATCCATGCGTGCATCGGAAGCGGCAGTAGCACAAATCAAGGCATTGTTCAGAAAATCGTTTTCCAGTAATCCTTTGTCAATATTCTCTTTCAAGGTTTTCCCGATCTGGAGCCCGTATTCGCTTCTCAGACCTTCGTCAGAAATGGCTTTGTTCATCTCTGCCCCCTGCAATATAAATTCAATGCGGGTAATGTCAACGTTGTGGATAAATTCCCAGATACGGGCAATACTCAGTTCGGCCCGTTCGTTCTTTTCAGCAACAACAGGTGTATAATCTTTCCGCAAAATGGGTTTTCCATTCTTTTCTACCAGAACAATATTGGTATGTCCATGAACGATCACTGTCCTGACTGAATCTTCACCTTTCCGGCATATCGCTTCGGCATATAATTTATCGGGAGCATCTTCTTTCAGGTGAATCAGAACAGCCTGTTTTTCCAGTAAAGATTTCGCTACCGACAAATTATCGCCGATAGATACTTCTTTAAGTACTTCCAGACCATAAGCTGTTTTTCCACAAACGGCTCCTAAAGCGGCTGCAATGGGAAGACCAGTCATTCCGGTTCCAGGAATTCCAACCCCCATACCGTTTTTATAAATATTTCCGCTGACATATACTTCGATATGCTCGGGTATTCCGCCCAATTCTTCTTTACAACGCGCACAAGCCAAAGCACAAGCGACCGGCTCAGTACATCCCAAAGCCGGAATCGTTTCCATTTTCAATATTTCTATTATTTGTTCATCTGTTGCCTGACACATAGAATTTTCTTTTTTAGTTGATGAAGCAAATTTATTTCTTTTTATCATATCAAATTCTCCGCTCTTCTGTATTAACGCTTTTTTAACTTGCTAACTTTTTCAAAAGTATTTATCTTCGTCGAAAATTTATAAGCTTATGTGGAAATATTTTTTCTTTCTGGGTTTTGTTTTCCCTTTTCGTTTATCAGCACAGACGGCTGATAGTACGGTTATCGAAGAGCCACATTACGACATAGTCAGCGAATTACAACAAAGCACCGACAACGGCGGTGAAGTACGATTGAACAGCGATCCCAAGGTTGCCGATCTGCTGCAATGGCATATTCATTTGAATGAAAAAGACAAAACTTTTACCGGTTACCGGATTCAGATTTATTCAACCAGTTCTTATGGTAGTGATATCGAAAAGTTAAAAGAAATGCGTAATCATTTCGAGGAAACTTTTCAGGACATTCCTGCTTATTTAAAATATTTCGATCCGGATTTTAAAATCCGGGTGGGAAATTATAAATCCCGCCTGGAATGTATTCCCGATCTGCACCGGATTCGGAAAATCTATCCTTCCAGCTATCCGGTAAAAACAGAAATTTCCCTGGACGAACTGAAACGGATACCCATGCAGGATATTCCGGAAGAGGAAAAAACGGCCACAGAATAATTCCGCAATTAAGCAAAAAAAATAAGCAGAAAGAGAAATCAGCCGGAGTGCTGACCAAGCCGATCTTTTATCTCCCGGAGTTCCTGTTCCGTCTTTTCCCGAAGTGACCGGTAAGCGTCGGTTGTATCATCGGAAGAACGATGTTGCAAAATTTTATTTAATTTACCGACACGTTCCATCCAAACCTGCGCATCTTTCGAAATATATACATCCCTGAATTTTTCCCAAATGTAGTCGATTCCCTGTTGCGAAATATGGAGCATATCTTCGGCATAGAAACGATAGTCTCTCAATTCATCCATGACGATCTCATAAGAGGGAAAATAAGAAATACAGTTAAAGGAGCGCATCAATTTATCGACGGCCAGTAAAAGAACGGCTTTGCTCAACTGATTCCCATGGGCACCATCTTTCCAGTGACGGATGGGACTAACGGTAAACAATATTTTAAGATCAGGACGCAATGCCTGTAATTTGGATATCAAGGCTGTATATACCCGGAAAATCTCATCTTCATCTAAACGGAAACGTTCAAAATCAGCTGCCGGAAATTTATGGCAATTGGATACAACCCCACCATTTTTCCGATAACGGTATACCCAGGAAGTGCCCCAGGTAATCATCAATACATCTGTCTTTCTTAAATGTTCTGCAGCCTTTTCTAAACGTTCGTTGATTTTTTGCAGACAGGCCTCCGCCTGAAAAGCAGAAAAACTCCCATGATGACTTAAACTGACCCACTTCCCATCATTTTGCAGGAGATCCGCTTCAAGGAACCGTTTATGATCCAATATAAAATTCAAAGATGCCGCAACAGATAACGGATTGTATACAATTCCACAAGGATTTATGTCCACCTGAAACCCGAAATGGTCCAGCTTCTGTCCTATATTTTCTACAAAACAAGAACCGATCAGCATTATACGGGTAGTATAATCGAGCTTAAAATCCGGCTTTTCTATCTCTATAACGGTCTGTAATTTCATCTGTCAATAGGCAGCATTAAACGTCACATAAGAAAACTTATCTCCAGAACGCAAATATAAATTTACCGTCGCAGGGTATCCCAGAGGTTCTACCTGATATATAGAGAGATAAATTCCTGAACCCCCATCCGCTTCATCGACAAAAAAATCGAAACAGTGCTTTAAATCAGGATCTACCACATATTCCACATCCCGGAATTTTGTAATATCCAGACTCCAGCTGGCATTCCCCGTAGTAATATCCGTTTCTGGTTCAGGCAGTACACCGGTTGGAATAGTAACTGGAATGTATTTCACTCTAACCCCTTTATTCTCCTCAATGGCCGATTCTATATACATCTTATAATAGGTATGCCCTACAGCAAAAGCTGTATTTTTCGACGGAAATTCCCGTCTGGTTTCTTCGGCATAAACCAAATAACCGTGTCCTACAGTAGCAGCAACTTTATCGGCCACAGGTAAAGCTTTGATATCACTCACAAATCCCAAATTGGACATCGGCCCCAAGTCGGACAAAAATACATTCCTACCGGTAAAATTATTCGATTTATCGAGATAAACCCCTGATTCTCCCAATGTTGTTTTACCATTATCTTCGTTGAGCATATTCAAGGCAATTGCCCCCTCCGGTTCTACCGTATTATCGTTATTACAACCCATAAAACCAATTGCTATAAGGAGTAATAGACATATTCTCCATGAATTATTTTTTCCCATTTGTTTTATATATTTTGTTTTCGGGACCAAATATAAAGATATTTAC
>JAETOX010000163.1 GCA_021771575.1 Bacteroides sp.
GATAAGCCAGAGAAACCATAGCCAAACTATAGCCAAACCCCAGAAAAAAATGAACTGATCCCCAAAATCCAGAATAAATAAAAAAACTGTCCGGGAGAGATACTATCCGGATAAGAAAAATTTACTGACTCAATCGGAAAACCTGTATTTTTTTGATATTAAGTATGAATTTTGCATAATCGAAACAAGAAAAATTTAATCACTATTGCCACAATGCTGCCCTTACGACCGCGAGCCTGCTTGTTGGTGATGATCGTTCGAAGATCCCCGACATCCGTTTCGTCGATACTCAAGAACGGACCTACGTTATGCCGGGCAAGTGATAAAGAAGGGCGACACTTTGAATACTGACCAGGTGATTATCGATGTGTTCCTTAAAAAAACGAGAATCCTTTGGATAAAGAACTACCGCGAGCCACCAAATCCCACTCCCGGGATATCACTTTACCCGCTTCTGCATGCTTCCAGCGACGATGTTCTATTACGAGATCAAAAACCTTTCCACATAAAGAAAAATCATGGATTAACTGCTCGTCATGAAAACCGTGGCAGATATACTCCTCCGCGGGATAAGGGGAAGGGACGTCTTTCTTTTCTTCAAAGTATACCTGGTAGCCCGTAGCCATTTTAAAGATTCGTGTTACGACAAAATAATCCAGTAAACCTGCTGGAAACATTAAAGATACTAGTTCTTCTAAAGCGGTCATGAGTAATGCATTTTATCTACCAATAGAAAACAAATTTTCCGATTGAGCCTGGTAAATGGCCCGGTATAATCAAGGATTTCGATTGTGATCGGGCGTGTAGCTACAACCAAGGTCCCCCTCTCCACAAAGAACATAAGTATTATATCTCTCACGAACAGGCACTTCATAAGATTTGGAAATTACGCAATTGGCAAAAGTTACTCTAGACAAAGAGAGGGTAATTTCGCTTAATTGATCGGATGAGAGAATATAAAAATTTACGTATAAAAAATGAAAAACACGATCTTCGATTCTTCTTATCCTCCGAAAATCATTGCGGTTGCATAGATTTTTTGTAATTTAGCAGCTTGAAAATTAATTATAAAGCTATGATTCCACAAGACGAATTTAAAAAATATGCCTTAAAACACCGGGGTATCAGCAGTCTCAATCTGCACCGGTATCAATTGGCAACCAACAGTTATATCACTCCGAATATCATTGAAGAGAGACAATTGAATATTGCCAGTATGGATGTATTCTCCCGTTTGATGATGGACCGGATCATTTTTCTGGGTGTACCAATCGACGATGATGTAGCCAATATCATTATGGCACAATTACTATTTCTGGAAACAGCTGACCCGGGCAGAGATATTCAACTTTATTTCAACAGTCCGGGAGGTTCTATTTATGCGGGCTTAGGAATTTACGACACGATGCAGTATATCAATTGTGATGTAGCGACAATTTGCACCGGTTTAGCTGCGTCTATGGCAGCCGTATTGATGGGGGCAGGAACAAAGGGTAAACGTTCGGCTTTAACTCACTCACGAATCATGATCCACCAGCCGATGAGTGGTGTACAAGGACAAGCCAGCGATATTGAAATTACTTCCCGGGAAGTACAGAAGTTGAAAAAAGAACTCTACACTATTCTATCAGAACATACCGGTCAACCTTACAAAAAAGTAGAAAAAGATTCTGACCGGGATTACTGGATGACCGCAGAGGAAGCCAAAGCATACGGAATGGTGGACACCATTTTAAAAAGAGATAAAAAATAATTTCAAATGCAAGATAAATGTTCATTTTGCGGTCGCACCCGCAACGAAGTCTATCTACTCATCGCCGGAGCAGAGGGATTTATTTGTGATGAATGCGCTTCACAGGCATACGATATCGTTCAGGAAGAAATGAAGAGTAAATCGACTCTCAACCTGGACCATATAGAAGTAAAAAAGCCTGTAGAAATCAAAGCTTTTCTGGACCAATACGTTATCGGCCAGGATGAAGCGAAGAAACATTTGGCAGTAGCCGTTTACAATCACTATAAGCGGCTTCTTCACAAAACAGGTGAGGACGAGGTGGAGATCGAAAAATCCAACATCATCATGGTAGGGCGCACAGGTACAGGCAAAACTCTATTGGCTCGTACAATCGCTAAGATGTTGCATGTACCTTTTACCATCGTTGATGCGACGGTGCTCACCGAAGCCGGGTATGTGGGAGAAGATATCGAATCTATACTGACTCGCTTGTTACAGGCAGCCGATTATGATGTAGAAGCTGCTGAAAAAGGAATCGTCTTTATCGACGAACTGGATAAAATTGCCCGGAAAGGTGATAATCCCTCAATCACCCGGGATGTCAGCGGAGAAGGAGTACAACAAGGATTGTTAAAGTTACTGGAAGGCTCTATCGTCAATGTACCTCCACAGGGAGGACGTAAACACCCCGACCAGAAAATGATTCCAGTGAATACGAAAAATATTTTATTCATTTGTGGAGGTGCTTTCGACGGAATCGAAAAGAAAATCGCAGCCCGTATGAATACCATGGTTGTGGGCTTCAATGCCAGCCAGGCAACAGAAAAAATCGACCGGGAAAATTTTCTGCAATACATTGCCCCCCAGGATCTGAAATCTTTCGGATTAATCCCGGAAATTATCGGTCGTCTGCCGGTATTAACCTACCTGGAACCATTGGACCGTCAGGCTTTACGTAACATCCTTACCGAGCCTAAAAATGCCATTATCCGGCAATATATTAAGCTTTTCGAATTAGATGGGATTACCCTAGAGTTCGACGAAAGTGTTTATGAATATATTGTGGACAAAGCAATCGAATTCCGCCTCGGAGCCCGTGGATTGCGCTCGATTTGCGAAGCCATTATGACCGACCTGATGTTCGAGGTACCCTCTCAGAATAAAAAAAGCATCACCATCACCAAGGCATATGCAGAAGAAAAGTTAAGCCGAATACAAGCCCAAAAGTTAAGGGCATAAAAAAACAGATTTACGGTTTGTTTGCTCTCGGGCAAGAAAAACCGTAAATCCGTTTACAATTAAAAACCGGCATTATTCAGCAAGCTATAAGGAATTTTTGTCAATCCTTCTCCCAATAGGTTAATTCCCTTTTCTAACTTTCCCTTCAAAAGCATTTTCATCATCATATTCAGTTCACCCTGAAAAGTAATTTTCATTCGGGTATCGTAAGGAGCATTTTCCAACAATTGGATCCACAGGTTAAATTCGAAAGGTACACCCCCATCCGCACCCAGCTTAATCAACCGGGGTTCTTCTTTTTCCACAATCCGGACAGCCAATTCACCGATATCTTTCAAAGTTAGGTAACAAGCGTCCTCAGTAAAACGGGTATTCTCTATTTTCTCCGAAAGTTTTTCCACCTGGAGATTACTGGGCACTCCCATTTGTTTGGCCATTTCAAACAACCGGCCAATACGACTGAAGTCCGATAAAAGAGCATAAACATCCCGGATCGGACTCTCGATTTTGAAAATTTCGCTTGCAATCTTCGTTGTAGACATGCTAAATGAATGTAGTAATACGTATTATTGATATGTTTCAGGACTTAAACGCCACTCTTTCAGTTTTTCTACCTGATCTTCCTGGATATACCCGGTCTTTAAAGCAAGATCGATCATGGCATTATAATTACTCAAAGTCGTCAGTTGACAACCAGCCTTTTCAAAATTATCTACAGCCTTTTGGAAGCCATAAGTAAAGATAGCCAACATCCCCAGCACTTCACAACCAGCATTACGCAAAGCCTCTACAGCTTGCAAACTGGAACCTCCTGTGGATACCAGGTCTTCAATTACCACGACTTTCTGACCGGATTTGTATTCGCCTTCGATCAGGTTTTCCAATCCATGGCTTTTTGCCGAGGAGCGGATATAAATAAAAGGTAAATCCAATTCTTGAGCCACCAACACACCCTGTGCAATCGCTCCGGTAGCCACACCGGCCACAACCTCCACTTCCGGATATTTCTCACGCACTAAAGCAGCAAACTGCTCTTTGATATAAGAACGCACTTCCGGATAGGACAATGTTTTCCGATTGTCACAATAAATCGGTGATTTCCAGCCGGACGCCCAGGTAAAAGGATGCGTCGGTTCCAATTTTATTGCTTTAATGTCCAGCAAATAAGATGCCACTTTTTCTGCAACAGTATTCATTTTTATTTACTTTTGTATGGATAAATATAAATTTTTGCAAATGTATAAAGTATTTTTTAAAGAGAGCTGCTTTTTGCTTACAGATGATCAGAAATTACTAAAGGAAAGCAAACAAAACTTTGTCCACAAAGACTTTACCATTACCAAAGCTTTCGTTCTCTCTTTACTGGAAAAAGGAGAACCGTTTTATATCGTTCTTTATCATGACGATGTGGAAGTTTTGTTTTCTATTTTCAAGTCCTGTTTTCTGTATGTAAAAGCCGGAGGAGGTTGTGTCTGCACAGCGGAGGACTTGCTTATCATCAAACGCCTGGGTGTTTTCGATCTGCCCAAAGGCCACCAGGAATCTCACGAAACCATAGAGCAATGTGCCGTACGCGAAGTAGAAGAAGAATGCGGACTAGAACAGGTAAGTATTACGGCACCTCTTCATTCAACTTTTCATATCTACCAGCGAAATGACTGTTGGTATCTAAAAAAAACATATTGGTATATGATGAGTTGCCCTACTGAACAAACCCTCCGGGCACAAACTGAAGAAGACATCGAAGCAGTGTTTTGGCATCCTCTCGGGCAACTGGATTCGATCGTTTCCCAAACTTATCCTTCTTTGGAACAGGTTTTTGAAGAAGTCAAAGCAATCGTTCGACGACACGCCTAATTTCAGGATAATCGTCTTCCAGTTTACCGTTTTCCCAAAGGCTGGATATCGTTTTTAACCCCGGCTGTATAGAAGCGATAAAGTGCGGTTTCTTTTCGTACAATCCCCGTAAGCCGAAAGCCCCCATAGCCTGAAGCAAACGCACCAACACAAAAGGATAATACATCTTCCGGAAAACCCCGGAATCCAAAGAGACATAAGCTTGCAGGTATCCGATATAGTCCTCCAGCAATTCGTCGCGTTGTTCCTCCGGAATAGCAACAATGGCATCATAAAGCAGCGAAGCCACATCATATTGTAATGCCCCCCGGCGCCCTCCCTGATAATCGATAAACCATACTTCCCCCTCTTTCACCATGATATTGCGCGACTGGAAATCCCGGAACATAAAAAAATCTGTCCCAGCAGTACACAGACAAGCAGTCAACCGTTCGAAATCATCTTCCAACGCTTCTTCAGAAAAATCCGCTCCAGTCAACCGTAAAAAGCAATATTTGAAATAATTCAAATCCCATTGTATACAGCGCTTATCAAAAACAGGACGCGGAAGACAATTTGAATAATCTAACCCATTATGTCCCAGCACCTGAAAACGCACCAATTCTGCCAAGGCTTTCCGGTATAATTGCATGACCGAAGAATTCAAGTAGTCTCCCGTCTTTTCGCGTTGCACCACATTCAACAACATCGTATCCCCCAAATCTTCTTGAATATAAACCAATCCATCGGTTGAAACCACATATACTTCAGGGACATGTAATCCTTTCGCTCGAAAATGAGCCGAGAAATCCAAAAATAAGCGATTTTCCACTCTATCTTTATGATAAGCTCCGATATAGGTCTGTGCCCCCAACCAGATACGATAATATTTCCGGGCAGAACCGGAAGCCGGTAATAATTCGATCCGATCGGGAACTTTTCCCCAATACCCGGCAAACAAAGACGAAATCAATTTTTCCATAGCATAATTTCAGAAAATATTGAAAGCCGCTGTATATACAGCGGCTTTCAATATTTT